>CAYQTW010000162.1:2812-3936 GCA_964420485.1 uncultured Anaerolineales bacterium | reverse complement strand
CAGAGTACGCCGGCGTGCGCCACGGGCTGGCGGTCAACTCGGGCTCCTCGGCCAACCTAGTCGCCATCGCTGCCCTCTGCTCGCGCCGGTTGGAGCGACCGCTGGAACCGGGCGACGAGGTCATCACGCCGGCGGTCGGCTTTCCCACCACCGTCGCCCCCATCGTCCAGAACGGCCTGGTGCCGGTGTTCGTGGATTGCGAACTGGAGACGTACAACCCTGATCCGGCTCAACTGGAATTGGCCTTATCTGACCGCACCCGCGCCATCTTTTTTGCCCACACGCTGGGCAACCCGGTCGAGATGGAACCGGTGATGGATTTTGCCCGCACCCACGGTCTCTACGTCATCGAGGATGCCTGCGACGCGCTCGGCTCGACCTACGATGGACGGATGGTCGGTTCCTTCGGCGATTTGGCGACGCTCAGTTTTTACCCCGCTCACCACATCACCACCGGAGAGGGTGGGGCGGTGCTCACTGACGACCCGCGCCTGGCTCGTTTCGCCCGCAGCGTGCGGGACTGGGGCCGCGATTGCCGGTGTCGTTATGATAGCCCCCCCGAGGGAGCCTGTGGTCGCCGCTTCGAGTGGCACATCCCCGGCCTGGACGAGCCCTATGACCATCGCTACTTGTACACCGAGATCGGCTACAATCTCAAGATGACCGATGTGCAGGCCGCCATCGGGCTGGCCCAGTTGGACAAGTTGCCGGACTTTGTCGCGGCCCGCAAAGGTAACTTTGCCCGTCTCTACGAGGGATTAAAGCCCTACGAAGAGTTCTTGACCCTGCCGGCCTGGAGCAAACGGGCCGACCCGTCGTGGTTCGCCTTCCCCATCACCGTGCGGCCTGGCGCACCCTTTACCCGCCGCGACCTGATCACCTGGCTAGAGGGACGTAACATCGAGACGCGGCTCCTGTTTGCCGGCAACATTGTCCGGCAGCCCGGCTATCGCCACATCGAGCACCGCACCGTCGGCGACCTGCCCAACTCGGACCTGGTGCTGCGCTCCACCTTCTTCGTCGGCGTCTACCCCGGCCTGGACGAGCCCCGCATCGCCTACGTCCTGGAAACCTTTGCCGACTTTATCCGCTCATTCGCCGACTCGCCGACTCGCTGACTCGCC
>CAYQTW010000162.1:0-2712 GCA_964420485.1 uncultured Anaerolineales bacterium | reverse complement strand
GACTCGCCGACTCGCTGACTCGCCATGAAACTATCCATCATCATCTGTTGCTACAACGAACGAGATACCATCCTGACCGTCCTGGAGCGCGTCAGGGCAGTGGATCTGGGGCCGGAGTGGGAAAAAGAGATCGTCGTCGTGGATAACTTTTCCACCGATGGCACCCGGGAGCTGTTGCAAGGCCTGGACTTGCCGGACGTGCGGGTGGTCTTTCACTCGCGCAATCTAGGCAAGGGCGCCTCGGTGCGCACGGCCATTCCCCGTTGCACGGGCGACTATAGCATTATCTGGGACGCCGATTTCGAGTACGACCCCCAAGACCTGCCGCTGTTCATCGCGCGCCTCGAGCAGGATCATCCGGTGGCGCTCTACGGCTCGCGCACGTTGGGCGGGAAGGCGGTCTACAAGTATCTGGCAAACTACCTGGGGGTGCGTTTCCTGACCCTGCTGACCAACTTGCTCTACGGAGCGCACCTGACCGACGTCTCCACGGCCGCCAAGATGGTGCGTACCGACGTGTTGCAGTCACTCAATCTGGTAGAATCGGGCTTTGAACTCGACTCTGAACTGACCGACAAGATTTTGCGGGCGGGGCACGAGATCGTCGAGGTCCCAATCTCGTATTCTCCGCGCACCGTCGAGGAAGGCAAAAAGATCCGCCCCTGGGATGGGATAGAGACGCTCAGAGTGATCATCCGTGACCGGTTTCTGCCGATGAGCCAGGTCGTTCGGGAGGAAAAATGAACATTATCGTCACCGGTTCCATCGCCTACGACTATTTGATGACCTTCCCAGGTCGCTTCGCCGAGCACATCCTGCCTGACCAGATTGAGCACCTCTCCATCAGTTTCCTGGTGGACGAGATGCGGCGGCTGCGGGGGGGCTGCGCGGCCAACATTGCCTACAACCTGGCGCTCCTGGGCGAGCGTCCCCGCGTGATGGCCACCGTGGGGCAGGACTTTGGCGATTACCGCGCCCACCTGGAGCAGCACGGCGTGGACACGTCCCTCATCCGCGACGAACTCGATCTGTTCACCGCCTCCTTTTTCGTCAGCACCGACCAGGACGGCAACCAGATTGCCAGTTTCTACACCGGTGCGATGGCCCGCGCCCGCGACCTCTCCTTCCACGATTTGGAAGCCGGCCAGATTGACCCTTCAACAGGCTCAGGGCAGGCTCTGGTGACCATCTCCCCCAACGACCCCCAGGCGATGGTGAAATACGTCGCCGAGTGCCGGGAACTGTCCATCCCGTACCTCTACGACCCCAGCCAGCAGATCATCCGCTTGAGCGGCGACGAACTGCGGGCCGGGCTGGAAGGGTGCAGCATTCTCATCGTCAATGAGTACGAATTCGAGATGCTGCGGGAAAAGACCGACCTCACGCCGGAGGAGATTCGGGCCGCCCCGACTCGCGCCTGCGTCGTCACGCTGGGGGCGGAAGGATCGCGCGTGTGGGCAGAAGGGAATGTCTATGACATCCCGGCAGTCCCTCCCAACCGGGCAGACGACCCCACCGGTGTAGGGGACGCCTTCCGGGCCGGGTTCATCAAGGGGCTGAGCGCCGGTCTGTCGTGGGAGGTCACCGGGCGGATGGGGGCGCTGGCGGCGACCTACGTCATTGAGCAGCCGGGCGCCCAGAGCCACTATTACACGTTGGCCGAGTTCATCGCCCGCTACCGGCAGTTTTTTGGGGATGAGGGGGCGCTGGAATAGGTCGGCGGATCTGGATAGACAAAAATCATCAGGGATCGCCCTCCATCCCCGCCAGCGCGATCACCGCCGGCGGCCAATTCTCGTGGTAGCGCAGCGCCGCATTAAAGTCGCCCCGTGCGCCCTCGGCGTCTCCCTGCGCCAACCGCGCCATCCCGCGCCAGTAGTACGATTCCTCCAGGTTATTCGTCGTCGCCAGCGTCGCGTCCGCCAGCGCGATGACGTCGTCGTAGCGCCCGGTGGCCTGGTAACTCTCGTAGGGGCCGAATTGGTACCACAGCATACGGTAGTGCAACCCCAATTGTCGCGCCTGGTCGTAGGCCGCTGCTGCCTCGGCGTGTTGCCCCAACGAGGTCAGGCTGGAGCCGGCGCTGAACCAGGAGAATGTCACCCAGTCGGCGCAGTCGGCGTATGCCACGCAGGTTTCGGGCGAGAGCCCCGCCTCGACGCGGGCCGTCTCTAGCGCCCGCTCATACATCGCCGCATCGTCCAGGTCGGGGCCGAGGACTGTCGCCAGCGGTTCCCACTGCTCCGGCGCATAGACCACCAGGTAGACCCGGTCAAAGACACGCCACAGTTCGTCCAGTTCCCGGTAGCCGATGGTCACGTCGGGGCCGTGCAGCGAGTCGTAGGTGATGAACTGCTGCGCGTCGTCGTCGTAGCCGACGATGAGCCGGTAGTGGCCCAGTTGGTCACGGGCGTCGCGCACGTACCACGTCTCGACGATGACGGGAAAGCCCGCCCGCACCAGCGATTTGAGCCGGTCGAGCGTGCCACCCACGCGCACGATCGCACCCAGGCCCAACCCGCGCGTGTACGCCTCCATCTCCCACGGGCTGACGTTCTTGTCCTCCGGGTCGGGTTTGAGCGCGGGCGCGACGTCGTACTGGGTCTCGTTGCGCCCCCAGTAGGAGAGGGCCATCGCCAGCGTCGTCGGCCCGCAGTTGTTCCAGCCCTGGTGTTCGTGGCGCAGGCCGGTCAGCGTCATGCTGGTGGGAGG
>CAYQTW010000161.1:0-7518 GCA_964420485.1 uncultured Anaerolineales bacterium | reverse complement strand
TACCCCAGGAGGACAGCAGCGACAGCAGCAGCAACCCCAGTGCGCCCTTGACCATGCTCGTATCTCTGCAAGGGTTGGCCCTCATCCTCGGCATCTACCTCGTCCTGCGCCGTGGACAAGTAGGGGCGGGGTAACCCCGCCCTTACCATCGGTGATCGGTGTGATCATGAGCAATCCCAGACCAATCGGCGTCTTTGACTCTGGCGTGGGCGGGTTGAGCGTGTGGCGTGAAATTGCCCGCCAACTGCCCCACGAAAACACGCTCTACCTGGCCGACCAGGCTCACGTGCCCTATGGTCTACGTCAGATAGCCGAGGTGCGCGAGTTCTCTGAGGGCATCACCCGCTTTCTGCTGGCCCAGGGCGCCAAGATCATCGTTGTCGCCTGCAACACCGCCTCCGCCGCCGCGCTACGTCACCTGCGGCGCACCTTTCCTGATGTCCCTTTCGTGGGGATGGAGCCGGCCATCAAGCCGGCCGCCGAACGGACGCGCAACGGCGTTGTGGGCGTGATCGCCACCCCGGCCACTTTTCAGGGGGAACTCTTTGCCAGCCTGGTGAAGCGATACGCGGGCGACGTGCGGGTGCTCACTCGAGTCTGCCCGGGACTGGTGGAGGCGGTGGAAGCCGGTGCGCTAGATACTCCCACGACCGAGGCACTGCTGCGAGAGTACCTGCCGCCGCTGGTCGAGGCGGGGGTGGACCAACTGGTGCTCGGCTGCACCCATTACCCCTTTCTCCGACCGGTCATTGAGCGGGTAGTGGGAGCGAGCGTGACGGTGATTGACCCCGCCCCGGCCGTCGCCCGCCAGACGGGGCGTGTGCTGGCCCGACGGGGGACAGAGGCCAGCCGGGGCCGAGTGGGCCGGCGCGTGTTCTACACCAGCGGGGACGTGGCGGTCTTTACCGCAATGATCGAGTATCTACTTCCTCACGTTGGGGGAGGCGTAGAGGTGCAGGCGGTTCGCTGGCAGGCGGGGCGGTGCGGTTTCTAGAAGCAGACCAAGCCCAATTCCTCCAGCGTCTCCCGCGTAGGTCTGCCCGTCTCTGGGTCCCAGCCGTACTCGGCGTAGGCGCCGGTCAGGAGCGTCTCCACATCGGGGACCGTGCCCTCGGTGCCGCCGTCGTCCAGCGGCTGGAGCAGCAGGTCGGGCAGACGGTCGTCGGCGCGGGTGAGGCCCCGGCGCAAGTTGAGCAGCCGCTTGAGCGTGACGATGCGCTTGCCTAGCGTCATCATATCCTCGGTCTTCAGGCCCCAACCCGTAGCGCCGTTCAGTGCCGCCAGGAGCCGCCCGACGCCGGGGTTCTGGAACTGGCACAGGTTGATCGCGTTGTACAGATTGCGCCACGCCTGCTGCCGCGCGGCGGTGCGCCCTTTCTCCTCCGTCGCCTCGAAGCGGTCGCCGGGCAGGATGCCCAGTTCGACAGGTGGCCCCATACCCATGTCCACGCCGTACATGTCGCCCTGCATGTGACAGGCCCCACGGGGAGAGAGAGCATAGGTCACAGCCATGCCAGCGAAAGCGCGCGGATCGTGCATCGGCGCTTCTAGCCGGTTGACTGTGACCGCCAGTTCCGGCACGCCGAACCGCTCGGCCAGCGCGGCGCTTCCCCCGGCCAACACGTCGCCAAAGCCCTCGCGGCGGGCCATCATCTCGATCAGGCGGTGCATTGTCTGAGCGTCGCCGTAGCGCATCTCAATGCCATCCGTGTCGGCCGCGGTGAGGATGCCGCGCTCGAACATCTCGCAGGCCAGCGCAATGGTAGCGCCGGTGCTGATGGTGTCCAGGCCATAGAGGTTGCACAGGTGCCCGGCGTAGATGACCGCCTCCAGGTCGCCTACCATCGCCAGCGAACCGAGGGCGGCCAGCGTCTCGTACTCGGGGCCGTCCACTTTCTCCACGCCGTAACTGGGCGCGCGGGTCTCGCGGCCGCAGGCGATGGGGCAACGGTAACAAGCAGTAGCCTTGTTCAGGTACTGATCCGTCATCAGCACGCCCGAGAGGTTGCTCCCCTCCTCCCACTCGCCCTGCTGGTAGTAGCAGACGGGCATGTCGCCGTACATCAGCAGCATGTCCACGCCGCTGGCGGTGCCGGCCAATCGAAATGACATGACCTGCATGTCTTCGTCCAACCCGGCGATGATTTCCCGCACCACGGCCTTGAACCCGGCGGGGTCGGCCAGGGGGACGCGGGCCGTGCCGCGCACAGTGATGGCCTTGAGGTTCTTGGAGCCCATTACCGCACCCATGCCGGTGCGGCCGGCGGCGCGCCCGTGGTCGTTCATGATGGCGGCCATCTTGACCAGGTTCTCACCCGCCACGCCGATGCAGGCCACGCGGGCTTTTGACTCGTCCAGCGCCGCCCGTGCCTGCTCCTGTGTGGCATACGAGTCGAGGCCCCACAGGTTAGCCGCGTCGTGCAGTGCAGCCTGGCCCTCGACGATAGAGAGCCACACCGGTTGCTTGGCCCGGCCGGTGACGATGATGCCGTCGTAACCGGCAAAGCGCAGTTCGGAGCCGAAAAAGCCGCCGGTGTTCGACTCGCCCCAAATACCGGTGAGGGGTGAGAGGGCGCACACGCTGCACCGCCCGGCCGACGGCATAGCCGTGCCCACCAGTGGGCCGGTCATAAAGACAAGTGGGTTATCTGGCCCCAGCGGATCGGTCTCGCCGTCTACCACATCGTAGACGATACGTGCCGCCAGCCCGCTGCCGCCGACGAAGGAGCGGGCATACTCCTCATCAAGCGGTTCGTCGCGCAGTTCCCTCGCACTGAGATCAACGCGCAGTATCCTGCCCATGTAGCCGTTCATCATTCACTCCTACACACACGAAAGTTCACTCTTGATACGATGCAATGGCCTCCTCGAGCGCAACGCGGATAGGGGTGTAGGTGATACCCAGTTCCCTTTCCGCCTTGCTCCCATCGAACCTGAAACCTTCTTTAATCGTCCTCATCGCATCCAAGGCCATGCCCCACATGGGCGGCTTCTTTGCCAGGTCGGCTAACCACGTCAGGAGCGCGGCGTTTGCCATGACCAGGGATTTGGGAAGACATACCTTTGGCAAAGGAACTTTGGATATCTCGCTGATCATTTCGTTGTACTCTCGATATGACAGTTGGTGCTTGCCCACCAGGTATTTTTCACCGACGTTGTTTTCCTTCTCCAGTGCCTTGACGATGGCCTCGGCCACGTCCCTCACGTGGACGTATGTGATGACGGAATCGTTGAATACCGTGGCCGGCAACCGACGATGGATCAGAGCCTGGATGTATTGGCCGCTGGCTTTGGGATCACCCGGGCCTAGAACACTGGCAGGGTATATCATGATCAGAGGCAGATTCTCTTTCTCGTACAGTTCCCAGGCAATCAGATCTCCCGCGTACTTGGTGCGGGCGTACTCGCTGAAGCGCACGGGGCCGACTGGGCTTTCTTCGGTGAAGGGACAGTCCGCTGGCTTGCCATAGACCACCACCGAACTCACGTGCACCACCTTAGAAACCCCCGTTTCCAAAGCGCACTCCATGACGTTTCGGGTGCCTTTGACGTTGATATCCGTGTAAATTTGCCTGTTGGGCTCCCAGAAGGAGTAGACGTTGGCCAGGTTGATCACCTGGTTGCAGTCTCTCATGCCTTCACGCAGGGAATCTTTGTCGGTCACATCTCCTGTGACGATGGTAGCACCTAGTTCCTTGAGGCGGCTCACGTTGCTCGTCTTTCTGACCAAGCAGTGCATCTTGCGCTCAGTCTGGGCCAATCGTTCGACCAAGTGGATTCCGATGAACCCTGTGGCTCCTGTGATGAACGTTTTAATTTTTTCTTGTACCCTCGTTGAGCCGTTCATCGTTCACTTCTCGCCCGTAGAACAAGTTGGCAACTTGGCACAGATTCAAAAGTCCACTACCCGGCTCTCGTAGGCATACAGGAACAGTTGACGCAGTTCGTCGTAGGATGGAGCGCGGGCAGCGGTGATCATCTGCGTGTCGTTAAAGGCATCGTCCACCATCTTGTCCAACTGCGCTTCGTAGGCCGCACGCTCGACGCCAGTCCCGGCAACGCTGGTGGGGTTGCCGACCTCGCGGCACAGGTCGCGGATGCGCCCGGCCAACGCTCGCGCTCCCTCCTCGCCCCAATGTAGGGGCAACCCTTGCGGTTGCCCGACTTGCGGTTGCCCGACGAGATCCGTCAGTTCCGCGAACCGATCCGGCGCTTCGCTGGCGGCGAACTCGATGGTGTAGGGCAAAAAGATGGACACGGCGCGGCCGTGAGGGACGTGGAACGTTGCGCCCAACGTGTGTCCCATCGCGTGGGCCATTGAGGCCATGGCGTTACCAAAGCCCAGGCCGGCGGCGGTGGCCGCGTTGTGCATCCGCTCGCGGGCCTCCATATCCGAACCGTCGGCCACGGCGCGGGGCAGGTACTGGAAGACGGCGCGAACGGCGCTGAGACACAGACCGTCGGTCATGTCGGTGTGCCAGGTACAGGTGTAACCTTCGACGGCGTGGGTCAACGTGTCCAGCCCGGTGTCGGTGGTCAGTTGGGGCGGCATTCCGGCCGCCATCTCGGGGTCCACGATGGCAATGTCGGCGACGTTCTCGCGGTTACCCAGCCCCATCTTGCGCTGCTCCTCCGTGTCGGTCAGCACGATGGCCCAGGTGACCTCGGCCCCGGTGCCGCTGGTGGTGGGGATGGTGATCAGGCGGGCTTTTTGGCGCAGTCCCAGGCGGATGAAGGGGTTGATCTCAGCCGCTTGAAGGTCGGGGCGCTCGTAGAGCACCCAGGTAGCCTTGGCCGCATCCATCGCCGAGCCGCCGCCCAGGCCGACGATCCAGTCGGGTTCATACTCCTGCGCCACTTGCACGCCCCGGCGCACGGTCTGTACGCTGGGGTCGGGCTCCACCCTGTCAAAGATACGTGCCTCTATACCGGCCTTGTCGAGATGAGCCTTCACCCGGTCCACCAGGCCCAGTTTGACCAACGTACCGTCGGTGACGATGAGCGCCCGCCGGCCCTCCAATTCGTCGAGGGCATCCAGCGCTCCCTCGCCAAAGATAATTTCGGGTGAGACAAAGTACCACATATCGTTGCCTCCTTGTAGGTTGGTAGATTGGTCACAGACACAAACTGCCAATTTCCCAACCTACCAATCTACCAGTTTCCCAATTTACCCAAAGTCAGTGGGCACGAGCGCACAACAGGAGACGATCTCTTTGGCCGCCTTGGGATAGCGCATGATCTTCATCATGTTACCCTGTAACTTTAGTTTGCGCGTCATCATGCCCTGGATGGGGTCCAGTTTGCCCTCGATGACCTTGCGCCAGGCGCTGAAGGGAGCGCGGAGGACAAACTTTACCTTCCGCTCGTCCTCGCTGGCGACCATCGCCGCGTCGGGACTCTTGCCGTGGTAGAGGCCAAGGTACAGGTAGGCGGTGCCATCGTAGGCCTCGTCGGGCTCGATGATAAAGACAAAATCGCCCTCCCAGTCTTGAGCCGACTTTTCGTAAGTCTTGCTACCGTTGAGTTGGCGGCCGAGTTCTTTGATCCATTCATCGGACGGGAATTTGAACGTCATTGGTCTTTCTCCTTGTGTGTGATTGTGAGAACGCGGATTTCAGGACATTAACGGATTATCTGTTACTGTTCTCCTGATCCGTTACTGTCCTGCGATCCGCGTTCCAGGACGCGGATTTCAGGACATTAACAGATTGGTCTGGCGCAAGATACTCAAAGCCGCCGGGCCTGGACGTGATAGTGTACGCTGACGTAGGTGACGCCGTCATCGCCAGTGTACTCCTCGCGCACGAAGTGGAGATCGTCAACGACAAAGCCGGCCAGGAGGGTGCGCAATTCCCTCTCGTCGCAATAGTGGTGCGGCAGGTACTTGTCGCCGAAAGCATCGCGCAGGTAGATAAAGGTAAATGGTTCGATCTCCTGGCATTTGCCCGTTTCCACATCGGCCCGGTAGCGGGCGATATTGCTCTCCTCACGGGCAACGGCGGTAAAGTAGGCCCGCCCGCCGGGACGCAGGACGCGGCACATTCCAGCCAGTATCCGCCGCATCCCGGCCACCGATGTGTGATGGATCACATTGAAGGCGATCAAGCCATCAAAAGCGCGATCGGGGAAGGGGAGCGTCTCCATCTCGTGACGCACCAGGGTCGCGCTCAGCCCCTCGCGGGCCAGGTGGTCAGCACAGGTCGCCAGGCCCGACGGGGAGACGTCGGTCGCGGTGACGATCAAGCCCAAGCGGGCCAGGGCGACCGTGTGCCGGCCAACCCCGCAGCCCAGATCAAGCACCCGGCGACCACCGACCTCCCGCAGCGCGTCCACCCAGGCCATGACATCCGGCTCCGGCGTGCGCCAGAATGTGGGCAAATCGTCGAGATCGGCCCAGATAGACTCCCAGCCCCGGGTTTGTCTGAGCGATGCCACGGGCAGATGCCCTAGGCCGACTTGCCCAGACCGGTGATCTGCTTGAGCACGGTCAGCACGCCCAGGCTAACCCCAATGGCCTTGCTGGGTTGGACGGCGGGCAGTCGTTCCTGGCCCTCTTCGTTCACCTCGATGGGGGTCGAGCGCAGGTACAGTTGAGCCGCGCCCATACCCAGCAGCGCCCCCACGACGCCGCCGATGATCATTACTCGTGTTCGTAAATTCATCTACTACCTCCCTCGTATAATATGAGTGGTAATGGGAGCGGTACTAGTACAGCCGGGCGTAAATCCTTCGACAGTTTTACACCGCCGAATGTGAGCCTGAGATGGTCAGCAAAGAGATCGGGTGGCATAATCTCGGACTGCGAAAGACAAACTCTCAGATGAAAGGAGCTGACATGCGTGGTCCGAATCCCACCGAGATCAAACTCACAGCTTGGTCACGCCGTGAACTGGCAGACGAGGTGATCAAACGGGAAATCGTGGACACCATTTCTCCTCGTCACGTGGGGCGCATCCTGGACGAGGCTGATTTGAAGCCTCATCTGAGCCACTATTGGCTCAACAACGAACGGAATGAGGATCCGGAGACGTTCGATGCGGAGGTCAAACAGGTTTGTGGCCTCTACGCTGCAGCCCCGACCCTCCACGAACAGGGCGTACACATCGCCTGCACGGACGAGAAGACGAGTATCCAAGCCCTCGAACGCAAATATCCCACGTGTCCAATGATCTCTGGCACCGTCGAGTTGCGCGAGTTCGCCAGACTGTCACCACTGACCCCGACGCAACCTGGATATTCGTCTCTGACCAACTCAACACGCACAAGTCCGAAAGGTATCTTCTCAATATCCTGGGGTAGGGGCAGGACTTGCTCTTGCCCACAAGGGCGACCGCAAGGGTTCGCCCCTACCTATTGAGAAGATACTCCGAAAGCCTGGTTCGCTTGGTGGCCGAGCAATGTCAGACCGAAGATGACCTCGGCGTCAAGGGCAAATCTGGTATCCTAAAGTCAATGAAAACCAGAAAAGCGTTCTTGGAGGATGAAAGCCATCGTATTCGATTCGTCTACACTCCCAAG
>CAYQTW010000160.1:5384-7522 GCA_964420485.1 uncultured Anaerolineales bacterium | reverse complement strand
CTTCGTGCCTTTGTTTCTATGCGCGACCAATACTATCCGGATATCCGTAACGTACCTTAACAAAAACCGCATACTCTGGTAACATTGCTGCGACACTACCCCAAGGAGGCAGCAATGGTCAGTTCAAATAGCGCCGGAGACGGCCACACCACATTCAGTGAGTTACACGAGCCGATAGACTCGGGCACTTGAAATAATCGCCAAGTTACGGAGGGACAGGTTTGATTTATACAAACAATTCCCGCCGACTGCTACGAAAAGCGGGCTGTCTCTATCCAATCTCCCTTTGTCCAACAGGACAATGTGCGGTATAATCACACCAGGCGCACGCGCCTTACATTTTAGGACTGGCAGTCCTGCAAGGGAGAGTACCAGACAATGATGAGATTAGACCGTTTCACCGAGCGCGCACAGGACGCAGCCCAACGGGCAGTCGAGGTGATGTCACGTTACGGGCACACACAAGTTGATACTGAGCATCTTTTGTTGGCGCTACTGGAACAGCCAGAGGGCGTGATTCCGCAGATTCTGGAACACCTCAAGGTGGACATTGACCAGGTGCAACAACGTCTCGACGACACACTGAAAGCCAGTCCCAAGGCTGGTGTGTACGGCAGTGGCGGCGTGGGACAGGTCTTTACCACCCCGCGCCTCAAGCGGGCACTCGAACTGGCTAACGACGAAGCGAACCGGCTCAAGGATGACTATATCTCGACCGAGCACATCTTTCTGGCCATCGCCAGCGAGCGCAACACCCCCGTGGCCCGTCTCCTGCACGATATCGGCGTGACCAAAGACCGCATCTACAGCGCTGTCAAGGAGGTCCGCGGGGGGCAGCGCGTGACCGACCGTATGGCCGAGTCCCGCTATCGTATGCTGGAGAAATATGGCCACGACCTGACCCAGACGGCCCGCGAGGGGAAACTGGATCCAGTGATCGGGCGGGACGGTGAAATCCTGCGCGTGATCCAGGTACTCAGCCGTCGCACCAAGAACAACCCAGTGCTCATCGGCGAGCCCGGCGTGGGCAAGACGGCCATTGCCGAGGGACTGGCGCAAAAAATCGCCAGCGACGATGTGCCGGAGATATTGATGGGCAAGCGCGTGGTGCAACTCGACCTGGCCGCGATGGTCGCTGGCGCTCGCATGCGGGGCGATTTCGAGGAGCGACTGAAAGGCACCATCGAAGAAGTCCAACGGGCCAACGGCGAGGTCATTCTTTTCATTGACGAACTGCACAACGTCGTGGGCGCAGGAGGCGGCTGGGGAGCGATGGACGCATCCAATATGCTGAAACCAGCGCTGGCCCGGGGTGAACTGCGGTGCGTCGGGGCAACGACGCTGAACGAGTACCGGCGTTACATCGAGCGCGATGGTGCGTTGGAGCGGCGCTTTGCCCCCGTCTTTATCGAGGAGCCAACGGTTGACGAGACCATCGAAATGCTACGCGGCCTGTGCGACCGGTACGAGGCCCACCACAAGGTACACATCTCTGACGAGGCCATGATAGCCGCGGCCCGCCTCTCCCAGCGCTACGTCACCGACCGGCGCCTCCCCGACAAGGCGGTTGACTTGCTGGACGAGGCCGCCGCCAAAGTGCGCGTCGCACTCCACACGCTCCCGCCACACCTAAAGGCGATGCAACTCGAACTTTTGCGTCTCCAGACCGAGATCGAGGCCGCCAGCACGGTCGAGGACTATAAGCGAGCCGCCGAACTGAAAACAGAGCGCATCAATCTCCAGGCCGAGTTCAATCTCCAACGCGATATGTGGCAGCAAGAACATCAACTGGACGAGATGATTGAGGAAGAGGACGTAGCCGAGGTGGTAGCGAGTTGGACCGGCATCCCAGTGGCACAAATGCTAGAGACGGAGGCGGAAAAACTGTTGCGTATGGAGGACGCACTGCACGAGCGCATCATCGGGCAGGACGAGGCTGTGGCCGCCGTCTCGGACGCCATCCGCCGTGCCCGCTCGGGCCTCAAGGACCCGCGCCGCCCTATCGGCAGTTTCATCTTCCTCGGTTCATCCGGCGTAGGCAAGACCGAACTGGCCAAGGCGCTGGCCGGCTTTCTCTTCGACGACGAGGAGGCCCTGCTGCGTATTGACATGAGCGAGTACCGGGAGCGGCACACCGT
>CAYQTW010000160.1:0-5374 GCA_964420485.1 uncultured Anaerolineales bacterium | reverse complement strand
GTTGGCCGCCCTCCTCGTAGCCGACGTAGCCCGGCGGCACACCGTCAGCCGCCTCTTTGGCGCTCCTCCCGGCTACGTCGGCTACGACCAGGGCGGCCAGTTGACCGAGGCAGTGCGCCGGCGCCCCTATCGCGTCATCCTGTTCGACGAGATCGAAAAGGCCCACCAGGACGTGTGGAACGCGCTGTTGCAAATCCTGGACGATGGCCGGCTGACCGATGGTCAGGGCCACATCGTGGACTTTCGCAACACGGTCGTGACCATGACCTCGAACATAGGAACAGAGTTCACGCGCCGGGGGGGAACACTCGGCTTCCTGGGGGGCGGCGGCGACGGTCGTGACGAGAGCGAGAACTATCGCAAGATCGAAAAAGCGCTCAAAGAGACCTTTCAGCCCGAGTTCCTCAACCGCGTGGACGAGGTCATCATATTCAGTGACCTGACGCTGAAAGACGTGGCGCGCATCGTTGATCTGCAAATGCAAGAGATCGCAGACCGGTTGGCGGAGCGGGGACTGGAGGTTGAACTGACGGATGCGGCCCGCAGGTGGCTGGCTCAGAAAGGGTTTGACCCGCAGTTTGGCGCCCGGCCATTGCGTCGCGCCCTGCAACGTTACGTCGAAAGCCCCCTCAGCGTCAAGTTGCTGGGTGGTGATTTCCAGCAGGGCGATATGGTCATCGTTGACGCGGGAGAGGAAGGACTGGTTTTCGAGCGGCGACAAGGTGAAGCGGGCAAAGCGGCAACCGAGCAAGTGCATCAGTGAAAACCATGCACCATTCACCTACTCTTTTTCTTCTCCTTGACATCCCCCCAATATGCGGTATCCTTCCCTCACAATGTTTTATGATGAGGTCAAGATTTACGTCCAGGCCGGCAGCGGTGGCGATGGATGCGTCGCTTTCCGGCGCGAGAAATACGTGCCCTACGGCGGGCCGGCCGGCGGCGACGGCGGCAAGGGGGGCGACGTCCTGCTCTACGTGGACCGTCACCTCAACACGCTTTATCGCTTTAGCCGCAAGCGCCACTTTAAGGCCGAGCGCGGCAAACACGGGCGAGGCAAGAACCAGCACGGCGCTTATGGCGCACCCCTGCGCGTCGCGGTGCCGCCCGGCACCGTCGTCTACGATGCCGACAGCGGCGAGTTGCTGGGCGACCTGACTGAGGTAGGCCAGGAGTTGGTAGTGGCGCGAGGCGGGCGCGGGGGAAAAGGCAATTCCCGCTTTGTCACCTCCACCAACCAGGCTCCCCGCATTGCCGAGCACGGCGAGCAAGGTCAAGAGAATGCCCAACGCGGGCAAGTCCACCCTGTTGGCGGCTGTGACCGCCGCGCGTCCCAAGATCGCACCCTACCCTTTCACCACTCTCCAGCCCAACCTCGGTGTCGTCGTGCTCGACCCCCAGACAGAACTCGTCCTGGCCGACATCCCCGGCCTGATCGAGGGGGCATCGGAGGGCAAGGGGCTGGGACACGAGTTCCTGCGCCACATTGAGCGCACCCGTGTGTTGATCCACCTCCTCGACGGCCTCTCCGCCGACCCGCTGGCCGATTTCGCCGCCATCAACGACGAACTGGCAGCGTTCGGCCACGGCCTGGCGCAAAAGCCGCAAGTGGTGGCGCTCAACAAAATGGACATGCCCCAGGTGCGGGCGCGTTGGCCAGAGATGCAAGCGGCACTCGAAGCGTTGGGCTATCCAGTGATGGCGATCTCTGCCCTGACGCGAGAGGGCACGCGGGAGTTGCTCTACCGCGCCGCGCAGATACTGGCCGAACTGCCGGAGGAAGTCGTGGTCGAAGAAGAGTTGCCCATCTTTCGGCCCGGCGGGGACGAGGAAGCGTTCACCATTGAGCGGGAGGAGGAGGACGAGTGGCGAGTGCGTGGCGTGCAAGTAGAACGCCTGGCGGCGATGACGATCTGGAATCTGGACGAGGCGGTGCGACGCTTCCAGCGGACACTGGAGCGGATGGGGGTCGCGGGGGCGCTGGAGAAAGCGGGCGTGCAGATGGGGGATACAGTGCGCATCGGCGATAAAGAGTTGGTGTGGGAAGAATAACGAATTGCGAAGCGGCGGTCGTGGTGCGCCCGGCCACGGTCGAGGACATGCCCCGCGTGGGCGAGATTTTGGTCGAGGGGTTCAGCACCAAATTTGGCGCCATATTTGGACGCCGGATTGACCGTGCCCCCCGCGTCGTGGCCCAGTTGGAGCGGCTAATGCTCGAACGGGGACTGTGTACGCTGTTCGTGGCCCAGATGGATGGGCAGGTCGCTGGTGTGCTCGAACTGACAGGGCGGCGTGAGCGGTTGAGCGATTTGTGGGGGCAACTCCAGAGCATGCTGCGGGAAGTCGGCCTACTCTACACTTTGAGGGCCACCATCGGGTTGGCGCTGCTGCACGAGGCGACTGTCTGGGACACAGCCTACGTCACCAACGTCGCCGTATCTGCCGAGTTTCGTGGCCGGGGCATCGGGTGGAGACTTTTGGAGAGCGCCGAGGAGTGGGCGCAGGCGCATGGTAAATCAAGTCTGTCCCTACACGTGGCGGCTTCCAACCGTGCCCGGCATCTCTATGAGCGTTTTGGCTTTCGGCTGGAGAAACGGAGCGAGGAGTGGCTGACCGGGTGGCTCTTTGGCATCCGCACCTGGCTGCTGATGGTGAAACCACTGTCTGGGAGAGGCGATGCGGAGTGAAACAAGAGCCCCAGACGTTCACGTCCGGGCCGAGAGAGCAAAACCATACGGGCTAGAACCCAGTTCCGTAGAGGCGCGGTTACCGCGCCCCTACGCTCTCTCGACGGAGGGTTCAGCCCCGTGCCTGCGCCTCGGCGTCCTGGGCGGCACCTTTGACCCACCGCACTATGGGCACCTGACGCTGGCCGAAAACGGTCGTGTGCAACTCGATCTCGACCGCGTTCTTTTCGTCCCGGCCGGGCAACCGCCCCACAAGCCTAACCGGCCGATCACACCGGCCCACCACCGCGTGGCCATGGTGGAGGCAGCCATCGCCGACAACCCCGCTTTCGTCCTGTCCCGCGTGGACCTGGACCGGGCCGGCCCGCACTACACGGTCGAGACGCTAACCCTGCTGCGGCAAGAGTATCCGGTAGTCGAGTTGTTCTTCCTGATGGGGGGGGACTGCCTGTCCAAGTTCCTCACCTGGCGCGATCCGGCCGGCATCGTGCGGCAGGCACACCTGGCAGTGATGCAACGTCACGGCCGCGAACCCGACCGTTCGGCTGAGCGCTCACGGCGAAGCCTGGCGGCGTTGGAGCGGGCCGTGCCGGGCATCCGCGAGCGGCTAGTCTGGCTCAACGTGCCGCACCTGGACGTCTCCTCGTCCGGCCTGCGCCAGCGCGTGCGCCACGGGCTGCCACTGCGCTACCTGGTTCCGCCGCCGGTTGAAGCCTACGTGCGCGAGCAGCGCCTCTACGAAGCGTTGCCGGGATAAAGTAGGTGTGCTATAATCCCTCATGTTATGTGGTCTAGTGGTATCTGCTCAATAAAGTGGGGCAATGTAGCCGAGGTTTCCATACCTCGCGGGCATAACGCGCTATGGAAAGCGCGGCTACATTAAAAGTGCCCCAGAATATTGAGATGATACGTCTAGTGTCATTCGACACAACTAGAGTCAGCCGAAACCAGGAACAGAAGAAAACGAAAGGAGTGAACAATGAGAACTTTGCAATTGGTTCAGTCAAACAGGAGGTTGCAGGCCATGCGGTTGGGCATCACTGTGGGGCTGGCGACACTTCTCCTGACGGCCTTATTGTGGGCCAGCGCCAGCGGTATGCCTACAATAGCGTCGTCGTCCGCCGATCAGGAAACCAGGGCGTTGAACAACGGCTCTGTGATCACCATTGGCGTGGCTGCTGCCCTGAGCGGTGGAGCTGAATCCATTGGCTGGCCCCAGGCCAATGCTGTCCAATTAGCGATCAGCCAGACCAACGCTGCGGGCGGGATTGATATCGGTGGCGTCACCTATACCCTGAAACTGGTCACCGATGATAGCGCGTGCGACGCAACGCAAGCCGTCACCACCGCCAATACATTGTTGGACGCGGGCGCTGTGGCCATCGTAGGGCATACGTGTAGCGGCGCGAGCGACCCGGCTCAGAAAGTCTACAACGCGGCCGGTGTGCCAATGATCTCTCCGGTGTCAACCATCCCGCAATTAACCGAGCAGGGGTATACCACCACCTTCCGCGTCATTTCCAGAGATGACTCGCCAGCGATTATGATGGCTACCCACTTCCGCAACCAGATGAACCTGGACAAGGCAGCCATCGTCGAATTAGTGGGTTTTTGGTGGGAAAACTTTGCAACTGATGTCTTTTCGAATACTTTCACCAGTCTGGGAGGTACCATCACCAGCCGGCGCATAGTCACTTCAACCGCAGACTACACCGCCGCGCTGGTAGCGATCCAGGCTGAAAATCCCGATGTGATCTACCATGGTGACACAGACGCTAACAATGCTGGCTTGCTGAGTAGCATAGCACATGGTCTGGGCATGAGCGACGTGATCATCGCTTGGGATACTTTCTCCGACGACAAGGCTGTGCTTGGTGATTATGCGACAGCGGCTGGAGCAGCTGCCGAAGGGGATCACGCAGGTATGCACTATCGGAGCGTAGACCACATGCCTGGTTACGACAACTTGAATACAGATTACCAGGCAGCCGGGTTCCCCAACTATGGAGACGAAGCCCAGATGTGGGGTGCTTTCGCCTATGACGCCGCCAAGATCATTATCGCTGCCATTGATCGCGCCGACAGCGCCGATCCTGTCGCAATCCGCGATGAGATCGCAGCCACAGCCGATTACGATGGAGTGGTGGGCACCTACGAGGGCTTTGATGCCAAAGGGGACGTGATCCCACAGTGGGCGTGGCTGGAGCAATATCAGAATGGTCAATGGGTGATGGTGTACCCTTACAAAGTGTTCCTACCCCTCGTGCTCAACAACTTTCAGTAGGGTACACAAGGGGTAGGACACGTAGAGTCTGTTCCTGGTTTCGGCTAACTCCAATTGTAACGTCATTTCTTCATCCGTCGGCTGCGAGAAATCGTTTTGACGCCCCCCCAACTTTGGATAATGATCCGGGAAGTGGAGGAGATAGTCGGCCGCAGAATCACCGTCGCTGAGTGGAATGAACTGTAATAGCCAACATCTCTCTCTTTGTCTGCTGCTCGTCGCCCTCCTGCTGACCGCCTGCGTCGGTGGGAGCGGGACGGAGACGGCCGTCACCACCAGCCCGATAGCGCAACCCCTGTCCCCTGTGCCACCCCCCCTGCCGGGCAATACGACGACCGGAGCCCGCATCCGCGCTCGTGGGCACCTGCTCGTCGGCGTGCGCTACGACCTGCAACCCTTTGGC
>CAYQTW010000159.1:3691-7532 GCA_964420485.1 uncultured Anaerolineales bacterium | reverse complement strand
CACTGCGTTCCGCTCAGAATGACACTGGAATGATTATTTTCCTGGAACAGCCTAATCTCACCGCCCCACCCCATAAGCCCACTCGACCGTCTCCACCAACCGCTCCCAGGCGAACCGCTCCCGCACGTCGCGGGCGGCCGCCTGGCCCAGACGCTCCCGCAACTGCGCGTTCTCCAGCAGCCGCGCCACCGCCCCGGCGAAAGATTCCACGTCGCCGGGGGCCACCAGCCAGCCGGTCTCGCCGTGGCGGATGTATTCCCTGTTCTGCCCCACCGCCTCGGCCACGACCGGCACCCCCGCCGCCAAGAGATCCAGCAACTTGACGGCGCACTTGGTCCGGTTGACCAGCGTGTCGTCGAAAGGGTAGATGGCGACGTCTGCCTGGACAAAGTAGCCCGGCAACACTTTGGAATCTATCCAACCAACGTATTCAACTGCAGCGGCCAATCCAGTCTGACGGGCCAAGGCCAGCAGTTCTTCCTCCTCGCCAAACAGCCCCTGCCCCACGACCAGCAGCCGCGCTCCCGGCGCCCGCTCCCGCACGCGGCGCAGCAACTCGATGACGCGGGAGACGGGGAACTCGAAAAACCTGGTGTACAGAAAAATGAAGAATGGAGAATGGAGGATGGAAGATGGAGGATGGCGGATGGGGGATGGCAAAGACGAGACACCATTGGGGATGTAAAAGACTTGCTCACGTGGCACGCCTATCGCCCAGACGAGGCTCTCTAGCGTGCGGCTGGCGACGGTGACGGCGTCGGCGTGGGTCAGGCCCCAGCGCTCCTGCCAGGCAAAAAAGCGCCGTTGGGCGGGGGTATAGGGGTTCAGTTCGTTCCAGCCGCCGGGGCCTTCCCAGTCGTCAGTGTCCACGACGAGGCGGGGACGGCGCCGGCGGGGGACGTGCGCCAAGAGGTAGTGGGTCAAGCCGGCGTAGGCCTTGGGCTTGAAGAGATGCACCACGTCGGGGCGAAGGGCCAGAGCGCGGCGTGTCAGCCGGAGGGCAGTGAGAGCGTGAAACAACAGTGGGAGACGCGGCGGCAGGGGGATGTTCTCAATGCGGACGCCGTCCTCCTCCCAGCAGCGCCCGGCATCCTCCGGGTTCTGCCAGGGGGGGAGGAGCATGGTCACGGTATAACCGCGCGCCGCCAACGCCTGGGCCATCGGCAGCGCCCGCACTGCTATAGTGCCCCGCGGCCGCAGCCCGAAGGGGCCGATCATGACAACGCGCATACTCGCTCCACGTCACCGCAACAGGCGTATGCGCACACCAGACTCGCTCAACACCACAAAATGACCAGCCAGACGAGCAGTACCCTCCTGCATAAACGCCTTCACAAATGCGGCCTTGACTGACGACCTCTCCCCCCTGAATCTCATCAACAGCACCCCTGTCGCAATCTGGCCGCGCAAGTACACCAACTCGCCAAAATCTTTATCATTCGTGATCAGTACACGTCGTTCTCGGTTAGCAAGTTTTAGCACCCAGTCATCGTCCGCCCCACGAAACCCCTCGCTGATATAGGCCACATCGTGCCCAAGAGCACGCACCGCCTCAACCACTGGACGCTCAATGTTCTCGTCAGCAAGGAACCTCATACGGCTACCATCTCCACCAACTCCAAGGGTACAAATTCCTCAGTGCTCAAGGACAGGGCAGCATACTCGAGCGCCGCCCGAATGTCATCCAGCGTTAACCGGGGAAAGTCCGCTATGATTTCATCAGGGGCAATGTTTTGCGCCAGTTTGCGCAGAATTTGCTCAACAGGGATGCGCGTCCCTCGGACAACAGGCTTGCCCAGCATAACACGGGGATTCACCTCAACTCGCCTTAGCAGTTCGTTATCTCTCATTTGTGGCCCTCCTCTACCTCGCATTGACGGTAACCATTATAACCCACCCGGCTCGATAAAGCAATATTACACAATCGCAACTGGTCAATCCACCGTCAACGTCTTGCTCAAATTGCGCGGAAAGTCGGGGTTGTAGCCGCGCGCCACGCTCATACGATAGGACAACAGTTGCAACGGCAGCGTCGCCAGGATGGGCATCAGCAAGGGGCCGGATGGGGGCAGCACGATCAAGTCGTGGGCGTTGGCCCGCAACCGCGCATCATCTTCCGCCACGACGACGGCCCGCCCGCCGCGACAGGTCACCTCGTTGATCGCGCTCACCAGGAGCGATACGTCCTCCGGCCCGACGACAAAGATCACCGGATAACCATCACTCACCGCCGAGAGCGGCCCGTGCTTGAACTCGGTGGACAGTATGCCCTCACAGTGGGCGTAGGTGATCTCTTTCAGTTTCAGCGCCCCCTCCAGTGCGATGCCGTAGGTCAGGCCGTAGCCCAGTTGGTAGAGATCGTCACGTCCATCAAAGGCCGGCAGAATCCGCTCAACTTGCGGCTCGACATCTTCGAGTGTCTGCCGCACGAGATCGGGGAGGCAATCCAACACCTCGACAGGCTGCTCGCCCATCCGCAGCGCCAGGTAGAGGAAGGCGATCACCTGGTTGACAAAGGTCTTTGTCGCAGGCACGCTGATCTCGTAGCCGCAGGCCAGGGGCAAATAGTGCGCACTCTCGTTCATCAGGGTCGAGCCCACGACGTTGACCAGCCCCAAGGGGGTCACGCCACGCGCCTGGGCCACCTCCAGCGCGTTGAGCACGTCCTTCGTCTCCCCGCTCTGGCTGACGAACACGACCACGTCGTCGGGGGTCAGAGCGGGGCCGTACTGGGCGATGAACTGGGGGGCCAGCACAGGGATAGCCGGCCGCCCCGCCAGATGCGCTGTGTAGACCGCGCCCAGCAGGCCGGCGTGGTAACTGGTGCCGCAGGCCACAAAGTACAGGTGGCGCGCCCGCCGCATCGCCTCGACCATCGGTTCCACGTGGGAAAAAGCCGCCAGGAGGTGTAGCAGGTCTCCCGCCACCTGGGGCTGCTCGTGGATCTCTTTGAGCATGAAATGCGGGTAGCCGCCTTTCTCGACCACTGCCATGCTCTCGGTCACCCGCTCCACCTCCCGCTCAACCAATCTGCCGTCGGACACGCGCCGCAGTTCCACCCGGTCGGCTCTTATGGTGACGATCTCGCCATCGCGTACACGCAGGATGCGCCGGGTCAGCGGCAGAACGGAGGGCAAGTCGGACGAGCAGCAAGCAAAGCCCTCGCCCAGGCCCACCACCAGCCCGGAGCATTTTTTGATGGCATAGAGCGTCTCCTCGCCAACCCGCCCGATGACGAAAGCGTAATCGCCCTCCAGGTCATCGTAGGCGCGGCGAATGGCCTCGACCATATCGCAGCCCTGATCCACGTACCGCTCGACGGCGTGGACGCAGGACTCGCCGTCGTTGGTCGAGCGCACAGTCATCCCCTCGGCGATGAACTGTTGGCGCAGTTCGACGTTGTTGACGACGTTGCCATTGTGCGCACCCACCAGATCGCCGTCAGAGTCCATGTGGGGCTGGGAGTTGACCTGTGATGGCACTCCAAAGGTGGCCCAGCGCAGTTGGACAATGCCTCGCCGTCCGACCATCTCGGCAAATCTCAGTCGCGCCGCCACCTCGTCCACCTTGCCCACGTCCTTGCGCAGGTCAATCGCGCCGTCGTCCGGCAGCGTGGCGCAGCCGACCGAATCGTAGCCCCGGTAGGAAAGCCGCCGTCCGGCCTCGGTCAGGATCTCGCCCAGGGGTTGTTCTCGTTTCACGACGATGCCAAAGATGCCACACATAAATTCACTCCTCAAAATGTAGACGCGCTTGCCGTAGACGCGCTTGCCGTAGACGCGCTTTCCATAGCGCGGAATGGAATCCGCGCCTACTCCACGGTAACACTCTTGGCCAGATT
>CAYQTW010000159.1:0-3591 GCA_964420485.1 uncultured Anaerolineales bacterium | reverse complement strand
CCATAGCGCGGAATGGAATCCGCGCCTACTCCACGGTAACACTCTTGGCCAGATTTCGCGGCTGATCCACATCGGCGCCGCGCCGCACAGCCAGATAGTAAGCCAGCAGTTGCAGCGGCACGACGTTGACCACCGGCGCAAGCAGCGGCGGCGTTGGCGGGGCGTAGAGCACGTGGTCGGCTTTGGCAGTGATGTCGGCATCCCCCTCCGTCGCCAGCGCGATGACGATGCCGCCCCGCGCTTTGACCTGCTCGATCTGGCTCACCATCTTGGCGTAGACGTGGTCGCGCACGGCAATAGCGACGACGGGCATGGCCTCGTCAATCAGCGCAATTGGCCCGTGCTTCATCTCGCCGGCCGGATAGCCCTCGGCGTGGATGTAGGAAATCTCTTTCAGTTTGAGCGCCCCTTCCAGCGCGACGGGATAGTTGATGCCCCGCCCCAGGTACAGGGCATGCTCCCGGTCGTAGAACTGGCTAGCAAGATGCTCGTATTCATCGCCGTGCTCCAGCACACGTCCCACCAGGTCGGGCAACCGCGCCAGGTGATCCACCGCCTCCCGCAGGTGCGCGCCGGTCAGCGTGCCGCGCAACTCGCCCAGGTAAACGCCCAGCAGGTAGAGGTCCACCAGGCTGGCGGTGAACGCTTTGGTCGAGGCCACGCCGATCTCGGGGCCGGCGTGCATCAGGATGGCGCCGTCGGAGAGACGCATGGCCTGGCTGCCGATGACGTTGACGATGGTCCACAGAGGCGCGCCCTTTTTTCGTGCCTCTTCCATCGCCGCCAGCGTGTCCACCGTCTCGCCGCTCTGGGTGATGGCCAGCACGACGGTGTTGCCGTTGATGATGGGGTCGCGGTAGCGGAACTCGGAGCCATAGTCCACCTCGACCGGCACGCGGGCCAGCGCCTCGATGATGAACTTGCCCACCAGCCCGGCGTAGGCCGAGGTGCCGCAGGCGACGATGATCACCTTCTCCAACGCTTGCGCCTCCTCCGGCGTCAGCGTCAAATGCTCCAGCCGCACCCGCCCGGCGTCAAAGTCAGCCCGGCCGCGGATGGTGTCAGTGATGGAGCGGGCCTGTTCATAGATCTCTTTCTGCATAAAGTGACGGTATGGCTCTTTGGCCGCCGCCACGGGGTCCCAGGGAATGGCATACACCTCCGTCGTCACCGGCTCCCCGGCCAGCGTGGTCACCCGCGCCCCGTTCCGGGTCACCACCGCCAACTGCCGATCCTCGACAAAGATCACGTCGCGGGTGTGTTCCAGAATGGCGGGGATGTCGGAGGCGACAAACGTCTCTCCCTCCCCCACCCCAATGGTGAGGCCGCCGGCGTTGCCCAAACGGGCCGCCACCAGCCGGTCAGGCTCGCGGCTGCTGAGGAAAACGAACGCGCTGGCCCCCTTCAGCCGGGCCAGTGTCCGGTGCACCGCCGTCTCCAGGTCAGCCCCGCCCGCCACATACCCCTCGACCAGATGCACCACCACCTCGGTGTCGGTCTCGGAGGCAAAGCGCCGCCCCTCGGCCTCCAATTCTTGCCGCAGTGCTAAAAAGTTCTCAATGATGCCATTGTGGACGACGGCGACCTGGCCTGTAGCGCCGATGTGGGGATGGGCGTTGCGCCGGCTGGGCTCGCCGTGGGTGGCCCAGCGGGTGTGGCCGACGCCGACCTGCCCGCTCACCGGCTCAGCGGCCACCAGTTCCACCAGGCGGGCCAGTTTGCCGACCTCGCGCCGCACGCCGATGGTACCGTCCGTCTGCACGACTGCCAGCCCGGCCGAGTCGTAGCCCCGGTACTCGAGCCGTTTCAGTCCTTCAAGAATGATAGGGGTCGCGTCGCGCGGCCCCACGTAGCCAACGATTCCGCACATGGGTTCCTCCTGTCTAATCCGCCAATTCCGCCCATCCGTGTTCTCACCATCACCTCGCCGCCACGTTGGCCGCCACCAGGATGGGATCCCACACCGGCGCAAAGGGCGGCGCGTAACTCAGGTCCAGCCGTCGCAGGTCGGTCACGGTCAGCCGGTGATGTAGCGCCGTCGCCAGCACGTCTATGCGCTTGGCCACGCCGCGTCGCCCGGCGATCTGCCCGCCCAGCAACCGCCCGGTCTCTTCATCCACCACCAACTTGACGTGGATGGGCGCCGCGCCTGGAAAGTAGTGTGAGGCGTCCATGGCCTCGATCATTGGCGCACGCACGGTGTATCCCAAATCCTGAGCCTGGGCCGCCGTGAGCCCGGTGCGGGCCACCACCAGATCAAAAACCCGCACGACCATCGTGCCCACCACTCCGCCAAAGGTCGCCTCGCCCCCGGCCGCGTTCGTCCCGGCCACGCGCCCCTGCTTGTTGGCCGTGCTCCCCAGCGGGATGTAGGCCGGTGCGCCGGTGACCAGGTGAAACGTCTCGGCGCAATCGCCCGCCGCGTACACGCCGGGCAGGTTGGTGCGCATGTGGCTGTCGGTGGCGATGGCCCCCGTCGCGCCCAATGCCACCCCCGCCGCCCGCGCCAGCGTCACTTCTGGCCGCACGCCGACGCTCAACAGCGCCACGTCACACGGATAGCGGTCATCCTCGGTGACGACCGCCTCCACCCGGCGGCGGCCCTCGAAGCCGGTGGGTTTGCCCTGTACCACCTCCACCCCCTGGCGCGCCAGTTCCTCTTCCACCAGCGCCCGCACGTCGTCGTCGAGCGTGGTGCGCATCACCTTGCCGGAGCGGATCACCATCTGGACTTGTAACCCCAGCCGGCAAAAGGTCTCGGCCATCTCGACGCCGACGTAACCGCCGCCGATGACGAGCGCCCGCTGCGGCCCGTGCTCTCCGTTCTCGACCAGGAAGCGCCGGAGTACCCGCCCCTCATCCAACGAGCGTAGTACGAAAACTCCCTCCCGGTCAGAGCCGGGCAGGGGAGACAAGACCGGGCGCGCACCGGTGGCGATGACCAGCCCATCGTACCTGTGTGTGAACTCGCGCCCCCGCTCCAGATCGCGCACTGTCACCGTCCGCGCACCGGGGTCAATGGCAGTCACCTCGTGGCGAACGTGCACCTCCACACCCCGTTTCGCCATCTGCTCCGGGGTGCGCACAATCAGGCTGTGATAGTCGGCGACGTCCCCTGCGATAAAGTAAGGCATCCCACAAGCCGCGTAAGAGATGTACGGGCTTTTCTCGTAGACAACGGCTTGCATCTCACGGTTCACGCGCCTGGCCTTGGCGGCCGCGCTCATCCCCGCTGCCACACCGCCGATGACGATCAATCGTTTTTCCATAGACCACTCCTGACAGAAGCAAAGCCCGGCGCGAAGAGGTAGTGCCGGGCTCTCAATGTAACAACCTCGCCGGAGAATACGTGGGGTACATTCAATGTCAAGTTAAGAGGTAAGAGCCAGACCTGCCAGGTTTTATGAGGCACTTTCGAATGGAAATATACTTGAAACTGAGGTAGTCATTCGTCGAGATGGATCATTGTTGTGTCCTTGCAACTAGAGGCTTTTTCACGTGCGATTTTATTATATCGCATACCCTGCTGGGGTCAAGTGGACACTCTCTGTCCACCCTGCTCAATATATTCCAAGGCCCAATGTCATCAAG
>CAYQTW010000158.1:2589-7544 GCA_964420485.1 uncultured Anaerolineales bacterium | reverse complement strand
GGAGGAAGCGGCACGGGTGATGTTGCAAGCGGTCATCAAGTACCTGGAAGGAGAAACGGAGTTGGAGCGGGTCGTCTTTTGCCTCTACGGACATTCCGCGTTCGAGGTGTTCGCCGGGGAACTGGCAACCCAGGCTCGCCGATTCGCCGACTCGCCGATTCGCTGACTCGCCGATTCGCTGACTCGCCGACTATTCAGCGCCGCAAGCCATCCTTGACGCGCACGCCAAAGAACGCCAGGATTTCCTTCACCCGCGCCAACTCCTCGGCCGGGACGACGGCCAGCGCCCGATCCTGGGTCGGGAAGGGGGTCAGGTAGGCCTGCAGGTCAGGATGTTCACGCAGTTCGTCCAGCGCGGCTCGATCGCGGAACTCGATCAACGTGAGTGTCTCGGCGGCGGCACGGCCATAGTAACCACCCCAGGCTTTGACCTGCTCGACCAATTTGTCCGGGAGCGAGCCACGGTGGAGATGGCCCAACTCGTCTAGCAGGCGCAGCACCTTGTTTTTGCTCCCACCGGCCCGGCGGACGGACGCGGGGGTCAGCGCCCACTCTCCGTCGCCCCTCTTTTCCGCCAGCCGGGAGAGTCGCCCGCGCAAGTGCAGGCTGGGGACAGCGTGGATCGAGCGAATACTCCCATCCTCGTGCACGATGACGCTGCGGTCGGCGGCCTCTGGCTGCGCGCCCGATACGGCCGGGAAAAGCCCCCGCTCCACCAACGCTGAGACCAACCGTTTCTGGCGCTTTTTCTTGACCAGCGCCACCTCCGTCGCCACAGGCCGGGCCAGATGTTTGCCGGTGTCTGGGCCGGCCATCAGCGCCGCCAGCAGGTCTGCGTCGGCCGCCTGCAGCAGACTGACGCCGGTGCGGAAGACGATGCGCTCGTGGTAAACGGCCCACTCCTCCAACGAGCGGCGCACGTTTTGCGGCAATTCGGTGTCGCTGTTCTGTTCCAGGAAGCGCAACACGGCGGCCACGTCCATGCCCAATTGCTGCGCCCGGTAGACCGACTCCCGTGACAGGCGGTACTCGAACGCGCCCACGTCGGCCCGCTCCCTGTCGGCAAACAGATCTAACTGGGCCAACAGCGCCAGGCTCACCGGGCCGAGCGCCATCAACTGAAAATTGGGTTGGGTAATCAGTTTTCCCATTTTGGCCTGGGCCTGTTGGGGCAACTTTGCCACCTTGGCGCCCAGCAAGGCCTGGCCCACTGTACTCAGGCGCACCCCGCGCAGATCACTTCCATCGTAGCCCAGTTCCACCGCCCCAATCTGGCACAGGAAACCGGTCAGGCAATTGGTCACGAACTTGGATTCGAGGCGCTCGAGTTTTTCGAGCAGCGTTTGAGTGTTTTCACGGTAGTAGCCGTAAGAGTAACTGTAATAAGTGTTACCTCGACAACTCTCCACCTTGCTGTGATCGGGGAACAGGAAATCTACATTCCGTGCTTGAACCTGTTCCACGAGTTCGTCAGTCTCTATCCACACACCGGGCGGCAACGTCTTTAACACATCGAACACCACCTGCCGGGCCTGGCGGTGGCGTGGGCCATACTTGTTAGCATCGCTTCCTAACCCCTCTCGCACATTCAACTGGTTCCAGGCCTTTAGGCATATACTTAATTGCTTGATTTGATCCTGGCTCCAGAACTCGGGCGTGTGCAGAGCATTCTTCCCAACCGGGCGCAACATTCCCTTGTCTACGTGCACCAACTCACACGCTTCCAACAACCGGCGCAAGAGGTAAAGCCGGCTGGCTCCGTCCTCACGCGCGGCGCTTTTCAAGAGCGGATCGGGTACCAACAGGACTTTATTGATTGCCTTGAGCCAGCGTTTGCCGACAAAGCCACTCTGGATCAGGCTCACCTCGTTGCGCCGCACGAAATCCCAGTAGAGGTACAGGTCGCGTAGCAACAGCGCCGGCGTACCGCTCTCCACTCGTTCCGGTTGCCAACTGGAGAGATTGGGCGGGATTGGCTCCGGCTTTGGCAGGTAGCGCCGGATAACGTTGGGAATGTAGAGCGTAGCAGCAGGGTGGAATTGTATCTTGTAGGGTGATTTGCCAGAGGTCAATGGCGTGCCCTGGCTAAAGACCAACCCGCGATAGGTCAAACGGGCAATGATGTCCTCGAATACGAGCGAGCGAGTGCGAGTGGGCTCCCCGGCGTACTTGCCCCTATCGTATGGAACGCCGGAGCGGTAAGCGTAATAAGGACGTTTAGGTTTCTCCGGTTCCGGGGCCTCCGTTGCCAGTCTGGCACGGATGATTTCGCGCCTAAAAATCTTGGTAGCAACCGGCCCCTCGTGCAGCAACAGCCGATTCAGTACTGCCCGTTCCCTCTCACTCAACTGTTTCCAGGAAGCGCGGACCCGCGCTTTCGTAAAGAACCTGGCCCGTATCATAGGGAGTAGGTCTTTCTTGCGCAACATCTTGCGGCCTACCATTACCTCGAGGCCGGCGGCCTGCGCCATCTCCCCCAGTGTTCTGGAATGGTAGGAATCGAGGATTGCGCTGATTTCGTCCGCCATCTCAAACCTCGTCCGTCTGTTTGGGAGTGTAGCCCGCCTTTTCCAGTGCTTTTGTCAATGGGTCAATGCCCTCCTGTCGCACGATCACCAGGCGCGGGGAGATTTCAGCGATGAGAAATTCCTCCAGCGCGGTAACAGCCTTCATCTCTGTCAGCGCGTAATCGTCGCTAAACTCGATCACAGTGAGATGCTCATAGATGCGTACCCTGCCATAAGCGTCCCACCAGGCAGCCAGTTGATCGTGGATCGCTTCCGGCATGGGGATGGGTAACAACCGTTCCCAGTCGGCAAAGAGTTCCGGCAGCACCAGACCTGCCTCGAAGGAAACGTAGGTGGTCTGGGAGTCCAACCGGTACACGAAGCGTTCGGCGGTGGCGGCTTCCAGGTTGGCAATCTGGTTGAGCAAGTTGTGCGCCTGGGCCGGGATCGCGGAAGGGGCAACGCTGATGGTATACCTATCGGTCATCACCGCCTCCGCCGCCGGCGTGCCTCGTGCGGCGACGGTCGAGGGCGCGTCTGGGGTCTCTACGCGGTCCCAGTACAGGTCGGCCAGGCCGTGAAAGCGAACCTCCACCAGCAGGCCATCGTCGAAACAGAGATCGGCCAGTCCCAGCCAGTGCAGCGGCCCGGTGATGATTTGCCGGATGAAACGGCCCTGGGCCAACTGCCAATCGTCCGCGTCCAGCGGGCGCAAAGGCTGTTTATTCCCAGCAGAGACCAGGAACCAACTTGGTTTACTGGAACGTCCCCAATACGTTTGCCACACGGACTGGTCGAACCTGGGCCAGACAATACGCATCAGGCGGAACAGGTCCGCCATCATGATCCACTGGTCGTCCGGCAGAGAGGCCAGAGCGCGCAAGACCACGTGGCGGAAATGGGTCAGGTGGGCACGCAAATCTTCCGGTTTGAGGTACTGGTGGCTGGGGAGGCGCTCGAGTTGCAGATTGTCGTCTCTCAGCAGTTCCCACAGCGCACTCCAGTTTTGCATCGCAAAATAAACGCGGGCCAGGATAGCGCGTTGGGCCAACTCGTCCCGGCGCAAGAATTGCTCCTTTACCTCCGGCCAGATCGTCACGGGACTGCCGGGTTGAAAGACGCCGGCGGCCACCAGCAAAGAATATATAAATTCCAGCCGTGCCTCGCCGCCAACCACGGGAGACAATCGCTCAATCGCCTCGTCCGGCAGGGAGCGAGCCGGGGGCGGAACGGTGAGGGCCAGATCACGCGAGGCGAGTTTCCCGCTCGATTTTGCCTGCGCGAGTTCGGCCGGCTCATAGTCCCAACCCTGCAACCCACGATGGAATTTTTCCATCCTCGGCCGGGGCATGGGCGGACGCAGTGGGGACGGAGATTGTTCCAGCAACAGGACAACCTGATTGGCGGCGCGGACGAACGGACGAGGATCGGCCAGCCGAACCTCGCCAGCGCTCGACTGTAGGTGGGGCGCGGCCGGAATAACCCCTTTCAACATCGGGGGGAGAGCGCGAGCGATGGCGGGGGGATGAAATCGCTCTGGGATGAGTAGGTGCCAAATATGTTGCCCGGCAGGACCAGTCCCTTTTCAAACAGGTGACGCGAGTAGGTGGAGGCGTTCTTGTAACTCTCGAGGTCGCCCCACGCGCCTGCTACCCTTTCCAATTCTTCCGGCCGGGTTTTATCGTTCTCACCTAGCAAAACCAGAGCGCGCAGCACGCGCCGGTGTTCCTCGTCCAGTTTTAGCGTCGCCGCGAGAACGTCGCCAGGCTCGACGATACGCTCGGAAATCTGCCTGACGACATCTGCCTTCCGCGTCCCCTTGACCTTCCAGCCCCGCTGTTTGGCTATGCGGCGCAGGTCTTGCAGTTTGACCTGGTGCAGCCATTGGTTCAATTGCTCCTCATCGGCGCGTTGGCGTTCGGCAAAGGTGTTTGCCAGCCAGAAAGGGGACTGCTCGGGCCGGCGCGTGGGCGGCGGTTCGACATGCGTGACCTTAATGGGGTATTTGACGGGACCGGTTGCCAGAGCGCCCTCGATGGCGAAATCGTGGGGCGATTGAATCCACAAGAGCAGAACCGCGCCGATGTGCTTGCAATAGCCGCCCCAATTGTAAGGGCAGTCACAGACAGCACTGATGCCATCCGGCTCCACGTCAATTTCCACCTCGTACAGCCGCGTGCCGCGCACCTGGGCGGTGAGGGTATGTCCGGCGCGGACCGGGTTCCGCACCCGGTTGACGCAGCCACGGGCCTTGCGCAGGCTTTTCGGTTTCAGCAAGCCATTGAGATCGGCCTGGGTGAGATTTTCTAGTGTTGGCATATCTTTGCGGCATCCAGCGACAGCAGTTGAAACTGCACCAACAGACGCAAAGTCGGCCTTTGCCGACTGATCTTGACCCGCGAAGGCGGGTTTCGCAGACGTTGCCGCGACTTTCGCCGGGCTGGATAG
>CAYQTW010000158.1:0-2489 GCA_964420485.1 uncultured Anaerolineales bacterium | reverse complement strand
GACCCGCGAAGGCGGGTTTCGCAGACGTTGCCGCGACTTTCGCCGGGCTGGATAGCGACAGCAGTTGAAACTGCACCAACAGACGCAAAGTCGGCCTTTGCCGACTGATCTTGACCCGCGAAGGCGGGTTTCGCAGACGTTGCCGCGACTTTCGCCGGGCTGGATAGTTACCCGGCGGTCAGCGCTGGCCGTACCTCGTGGTACCCTCCGGCAATCGTCGCCGGCTCGTAATCCGCTACCTCGTAATCGTAGAGGATGGTATAACGATAGCCCTGCTCGGTGAGAAACAATTGGCGGTTGGCGCTGAAATCCTGGTCTCGCGTGTCCTTGGTGACGATGGTATAAAAGTGAGCCAGCAGCCCGTTCTGCTTGGGGCGCAAGATGCGGCCCATCCGCTGCGCTTCTTCCTGCCTGCTGCCGAACGTGCCGCTGATTTGAATCATCACGCTGGCGTCCGGCAGATCAATGGCAAAATTTCCCACCTTGGAGACGATCAGGCAACGCACGTCTCCATCCCTGAATTGCTTGAAAAGTTTGCGCCGGTCGCGCACCCGCGTCTTGCCAGTGATGAGGGGATACCCGTACCTTTCCTTTACCCGGTCGAGTTGATCCAGGTACATCCCGATGATGAGCACTTGATCGTCCGGGTGTTTGTCCAACAGTTGGTCCAGTACCTCGAACTTGGCCGGGTTCTCGGCGGCGACCCGGTACTTTTGGCGTTGTTCAGTGACGGCATACTCCATTCGCAGATCAGGGGAAAAGGGGATGCGGATTTCGACCACCTCGACGGTGGCGATCCAGCCCTGTTTTTCCAGGTCCTTCCAGGGAACATCGTACTTTTTGGGGCCAATGAGGGAAAAGACATCCTCCTCCCGACCGTCCTCGCGCACCAGCGTGGCGGTCAGCCCCAGGCGACGGCGGGCCTGGATCTCGGCCGTGATGCGAAAGACGGGCGCCGGCAACAAGTGTACCTCGTCGTAAATGATCAGCCCCCAGTTGCGTTTGTCGAACAACTGAAAGTGGGGAAACTCTTCGATCATGGGCAGCCCACGCCCTTTTGTCCCCCGCTTGCGATAGGTCATTGTCTGGTAGGTAGAGATCGTCACCGGGCGGATCTCTTTACGATGCCCCGAGTATTCGCCGATTTGATCCTCGGTCAACGTCGTCTTGTCCAACAGTTCGTCAATCCACTGGCGCACGGCGACGGTGCTCGGCGTGAGGATCAACGTGTTGCACTGCATCTGCTCCATCGCCGCCATGCCGACCATCGTCTTGCCCGCGCCACAGGGCAGCACGACGACACCCGACCCGCCGCGCGCCGCGCCACCGGCGTAAAAGACATCGGCCGCCTCCCGTTGATAATCGCGCAGGGTAAAGGGTTTACCGCCGGCAGTCAGCAGCCGCAGGTGGACCGCCAACGCCTCGCCGTCCACGTAACCGATCAGGTCTTGGGCCGGGTAGCCAATGTTGACCAGCGCCTGCTTGATGTAACCGCGCCGGGCAGCGTTCACTCGCAAGGTACACGCATCAACTTGGGTGACGACGTAGGGGACGAGCAGTTTGTGGCGGGCCAGTTCGGCGACCAGCGCGACGTCTTCTGAGGTGAGCAGCGTGTCATCATCGCGCCGGATCAGTTTTACCCGGCCGTAGCGGGAGATATAGTCCACAATGTCCACCCGCACGTTGCCGGGGATGGGATACTTGCTGTACCGCTCTAGCCCCTCCAGGATCGCCTCCGCGGTCAACCCGGTCGAGGCGGCGTTCCACAGTGACAGGGGAGTGATGCGATAGGTGTGGACGTACTCGGGGCTTTTCTCCAGTTCCGCAAAGCGGGCCAGCACGTCGCGTGCATCCTGGTAAAACTCGTTATCTACTTCCAGAAGAACACTTTTATCTCCCTGGACGATGATGGGATTACGGGAATTGTAGTTCATAAGATTGAGGATAAGGTCAAGGTCGAGATTCAGACGAGTCGGCCTTTAGCCGACTTGTACACTAGCCTGCGAATTTCCATGCAGCATTTTAACACAAAGCCCCGATATGTCCAACTTTTTCTGCCGGCCAGGCAGCATCCTCCCCGTCCAAACGACTGCCAGTCCTTCCGAGGACTGGCAGTCGTTTACAGTTCAGGCAGGCGTCGAAAGCCAGATTGTGCTCGCTGTCAAACAGCGGTATAATCCCTCTCAACCTCGTACACAAGGAGTGAACAATGCGTATTCTCATCACCGGTGGGGCCGGCTTTATCGGCTCCCATCTCTGCGACCGGTTGCTGACCGACGGCCACCAGGTCATAGCCATGGACAACCTGAGCACCGGCAGCGTGGACAACATCGCCCACCTGGCCGGGCACGAACGCTTCCACTTTATCAAGCATGACGTGACCAACTATATCTTTGTCGAGGACCACCTCGACGCCGTGCTGCACTTGGCCAGCCTGGCCAGTCCGGTGGACTATCTCAACTATCCCATCCCGACGCTCAAGGTGGGCG
>CAYQTW010000157.1:3723-7557 GCA_964420485.1 uncultured Anaerolineales bacterium | reverse complement strand
GATTTTACGTCATTCTACCACGTTGAATAAAAGAACAAGCCGCCCACTGGGGGGCGGCTTGGCTTGGTCAACGTCTTTGTTAGCCACGCGACAGCAACAGCTGCCGCCCCCTGGGCGGACAGGGCCACTGATTATTATCGGTCACCATCGCATGACTAGACACCTTTGAACCTCCAACTGAGATTATACCACACTCTCTTGGATGGTCAACTTGGCGTCATTCACTCGCGGACAAAACCGACGATTTTCTCTTCCTTGTCGCTGGGCAGAATCTCCAGGCAGTGGATGCGCGTCCAGGGATAGACCACTGTATTAGTTTCCGGGAGAACATAAGGAACGTCGCGCCCATCACGCAGTCGCAGGTTGCTCACAATCAACACCTGGTCGCCCGGCTCAGGCATACGCTCTATCTCCGCCACGACAGCGTCCTCGTTCAACAGATGGATCATCACAGTACGAGACATACACTTAACCTCCCCTCCTCGACCTTCCCGAAAGCTAGAATCTGACTGGAGCTTTCGGGAAGGTAAACCTCAACCAATAATAACTTTTAATTTGATGCAACCCACCTGAACCTCGTCCCCGTCCTTGAGCACATGAGGCAGGTAGGGCGTCAGCCGCTGCCCGTTCAAAAAGGTGCCGTTGGCGCTGCCAACATCCTCGATCAGAAAAGTCGAGCCTTGCCGGTGGATCTTGCAGTGGCGGCGAGAGACGCCCTCGTCAAGCCCTCCGTCGGGAGTGAGATCCAGATCGGGAAAGATGCCATGATCTGCGTCGAGACGCCCGATGTGCACCTCGGGAGTGGATGGCAATTGGATCTGGCGACCAGTGGACAACACCTTGATGCACAATGACACACGGGGCGCTTCGCCGGCCTTTCCCGCAGAACCGCTGTCCCACGGACTTGCTTGCGAGACTGGTAACTTTTCCTTGGGGATGGCTCCAGTCCGCAGAGGGCCACCGGTGGGCAAATACTCCCCACACTCACTGCAAAACAACGTGCCAGGACGATGTTTGTGCCCACAAGATGGACATTCAATCATGTGATTCCCCCTCGTGAGGCATACTCAGACTGCGTGTACCATACTTTAGTTCTTTGCGTCCCTTGGCCGTCGGAGCGCCACCCTGAGCGATGCGCCCGGCCTCCAGCATTGCTGCCTGGGCCAACTGGTTCTCTCCCAGGTCGAACAGGCGCGTGGCCATCATCTTTAGTTGGCGCGTGGCTCTGTCGACGTCCCCACTCTCCAGCGCATCCCAGGCCTGCTCTTGCATGCGATAGAGGGTGATCTTGCCCAATGCGTCCAGAATGACCTGGGGCACTGCTGCGGGCGGCGGCTCGGTGGACGTAAAAGTACAGCGAACATCGTGCCGCAGTTTCTCTCCCTGGCGATCCAGGGCCGGTACGTCTCCGGTGAGTTCAAGTTGCAGGAGCCGCTGTTCTCCAGCTTGTCTTTGGGCCACCCCCACCTCCAATACGATGGACAGAGGTACGTTGGCTTGCAGCGTGCCCAGGCTGATCACGTCGCCGGTCAAGGTCAAACATTCCATATATGGCGAGATACGAAACGCGCTCTCTATTCTCACACCCTCAGCGCAGCGGGTCTCTAGCGTCAGCCCTTGAGCAAATATGTTCCCCAGGCCACGCACCTTTTGTTGCAATATCTTTCGCACCTGACCGGGCGACGCGATGTAAGCAGAGGCCCCCCCGCTTTGGGTCGCGATTTCGTCGAGCAAGGCATCGTTCCAGTCCTCGCCTATGCCCAGGCCTGTGATGCCAATGCGCCGCGCTCCTGCCCGCCGGGCCTCGGCCATGCAATCCTCCTCGTCGCCATAAGTCTGCCCATCGGTGAGCAGGATCAAGTGGCTGGTGACCTGCCCGCTATGGCGCTTTTCGAGTTCCGCCAGTCCGGCCCGTAAACCTTGCAAAATCTCGGTTCCACCGCTGGCCCACAAGGTGGAGATTTTGGCCTTGGCCTGGGTGCGGTTGACACCCGACTGGCTGGGTAGAATGACCTCGGCCCAATCGTGAAAAGTGACCACTGCCAGGGCATCATCGTCGTGCAATTCATCAATGATCTGGTGTGCCGCCTCCTTGACGTGGTCCAGCCGCGCTCCCTGCATCGAGGTGCTGCGGTCAATCACGAGACATAGATTGAGCGGGAGGCGTTCGCCCTGCGCGGCCAAAGCCGGCCGTATTTCCACCAGGAGATAGAGCACCTGCTCCTCGTGGGAAGAACAGAGTTGATCCTGACTGGGCAAGATTTCCCAGGAAAACGCGGCCTCCTCGCCCAATCCCAACTCGGCCCGTCGCTGGTCGTAGGCCCGGCGGCTAACCGGGTCGCTCAAGACGGCGTAGGCAGCTTGTATCTCATGGAACAACACTGTTGCGACATCCTCCGCCCGGCTGTCGGGATGATAACGACGCGCCAGTGTGCGATAGGCGTGTTTGATCTCCTCCTCCGTCGCGGATTGAGGCAACTCCAAAATGGCGTAATAATCCTTCTCGACTTTTATGCTCATATCGGCAATCTGTCCATAGTTTCGTAGTGACGACGTATCATCTCAATATTCTGGGGCACTTTTAACGTAGCCGCGCTTTCCATAGCGCGTTATGTCCGCGAGGTATGGAAACCTCGGCTACATTGCCCCACTTTATTGAGCAGGTACGTGACGACTTTAGTCATCCACAACAACGATGAGCAAGCGACTAAAGTCGCTACTACTAATCCCCATCCTGCGGCGGCTCTGCCAGGATGGCGGTAATGTTGTCACGTCCTCCGGCACGGTTGGCGGCCGCGATCAGACTCTCACACGCCGCCTGAAGCGAAGATGACGTCGCGACAATGTCGGTTATCTCTGCCTCGCTCACCATGTCCCACAATCCGTCACTGCAAAGCAGCAGGCGCCCCCCGTGGGGAATGGTTCGCACGTAGGTGTCCACTTCCAGATCACTGCTCTGGCCAATGGCGCGATACAGCACGTTCCTCTGTGGGTGGACTGCGGCTTCATCGGGCTCAAGTTGTCCCAACTCGACCAGGCGATACACCACCGAATGATCGTTGGTGATCTGGTCCAGCCCTTTCTCCGTGGCAACGTAGGCCCGGCTATCGCCCACGTGGGCAATGTAGGCGCGTGGGCCAAGCACGAGCGCACAGGTCAGGGTCGTTCCTCCACCGGGCACCTGGTCCGCCACAGTGCTGTTGGCCGCCTGTACCGCGTCCACGAGCAACTCGTTCAGAGGGATCTGGTCTGTATCACACTCCTGACTGGCGATGGTTGACAGGTAAAACTGGCTCACGATGTGATGAGCCACGCTTTGCGCCGCCAGAGAACTGGCAACCTCTCCAGCCTGGTGTCCTCCCATACCGTCGGCCAGGACAAAAAGCCCAAACGCAGGCCGCGCCTCGTCACCTGCGTAGGCAGCCGTAATTACCATTGCCGTATCCTCATTGTGATTACGCACCTGCCCTACATCGGTAGCCCACCCGGCCTTTAGCCTGGGCTGGGTGGGTACAGTTTCCACACCTCGCGGGAACGAAGGGAGCGGAGCAGTAGCGGGCTTTTTCCGCCCTAGAAGGTTGCGTAGGAATTGCATAATCTCATCTCCCATCGCCCGAAACAAGTTTCGCGCTGCCTAGCGAATGAATTCGCGGCAACATCTGCCAAGTCGCCCTACGGCGACTGAAACAATCGGCAAAGGCCGATTTCGCAAACGTTGCACGCGGTTTTAACCGCCGTGCGCTTCGGCTTCCACCGAATCAAAACAGCATCAAATCGGCGCCTAGCGAATGAATTCGCGGCAACATCTGCCAAGTCGCCCTACGGCGACTGAAA
>CAYQTW010000157.1:0-3623 GCA_964420485.1 uncultured Anaerolineales bacterium | reverse complement strand
GCCTAGCGAATGAATTCGCGGCAACATCTGCCAAGTCGCCCTACGGCGACTGAAACAATCGGCAAAGGCCGATTTCGCAAACGTTGCACGCGGTTTTAACCGCCGTGCGCTTCGGCTTCCATCGAATCAAAACAGCATCAAGTAGAAAGCGCATATACGTAACGGTCGGCTGATCCAATATAGACCACACCATTCACCACCGAAGGCGACGACGTCACCGGCCCATCAGTCTGAAAGCGCCACCTCAAGTCGCCTGTCTGGGCGTTCAGACTGTAGACCATCCCATCCACCGAGCCAAAATACACCGCCCCATCGGCCACGGCCGGGGAGCCGGTCACCTGACCCTCCGTAGCATAGACCCAAACTTGGTGCCCACTTTCGGTGTCCAAGGCATAGAGGGACCCATCCACTGAGCCAACAAACACCACACCTTTGTTGACAGCGGGTGAGGACACGACCGGGCCGCCGGTGCGAGAGCGCCACACCGACCAACCTGAGCGCATGTCCAGACCATAGATGTGGCCGTCCTGGGAGCCAACGTAGACCATCTCCTCAGCGATAGCGGGAGAGGAAGTCACAGCTCGCCGGGCGCGAAAGCGCCAGCGCAAGTGACCACTGATGTCCACGGCATAGACTATTCCTCCCTCACATCCCACGTAGATGGTATCACTCCCAATAGCCGGCGACGAGCGCACCGGCCCCTCCGCCTCAAAGGCCCAGGCAATGCGGCCACTGTGGATATTGGCCGCATAGAGATGACAATCGTCCGAGCCAAAGAACACGTGACTGAATGCGGCTCGGGGCGACGACCACACGCCACCCTGGGTGGGACACGTCCACGCGATGCGCCCTGTCTCCGCGTTGATGGCGTAGAGTACGCGGTCTGCCGAGCCGACAAACAGACGCCCTTCGTGAATACAGGGAGACGAAGCGATACCGCCTCCGGTGGCATACTTCCATAGAAATTTCCCGTTCTCGGCGTTGATGGCGTAGACATTGTGGTCGTAGGCACCGACGTAGACGACGTTGTTATGCACTGCCGGCGAGGAGCGCACCTCGTCTTCGCAAGCAAAACGCCACAGGGCCAGAACGTTACTGCTGACGACGGCCGGAGCGCCGAAAGGACCCGCTGCACCTACGCCACGCCCCGAACTCGTACTCATTAGCGCACGCTTTAGCTCTTCGGCTGAACCATAGCGGTCGTTGACGTCATATTCTAGCGCCCGGTTGATAACCTCCACCAGTTCAGGGGAGACGAGGGGATTTGTCCTGTGGATCGGGCGTTCGTGGAAGGAAAACGGCGGTTCCAGTCGCGGGTCCTGCTTGCTGAGCAGATGATGCATCGTAGCACCCAGGGCATAAATGTCCGCCCGCGGTTCGGCGCTGCCGCGATACTGCTCCGGCGGTGAGTAACCCTCGGTGCCGACCATTGTGCCTTTTTGACCGCTTTGAAACATCTTGGCAATGCCAAAATCCACCAACCTGATACGGTCGTGTTTATCGAGCATGATGTTGGAGGGTTTGACATCACGGAAAATGATCGGTCGAGGCTCGTGGCTATGAAGATAACTCAGCACGTCGCAAATCTGGATGGCCCAACGCACTACCTGTGCCTCTGGTAAAAAGCCCTCGGTTTTGTCCAGAATGGTCTCCAGGTTGTCACCTTCCACAAATTCAAGAACCAGGTAACTGTGGTCGCCTTCGGTAAAATAGTCGTAAACCTGAACCACAGCCGGGTGACTGAGCGTGGCGAGGATGTTGGCTTCGCGCTCAAAGTTGCGCACGATCATGGCCCGCACCTGAGGGTCAGCAGCAGTGTTGAACATTTCCTTGACGGCACACAGACGAGTGACGTTCGAGAAACGCAAGTCCTGAGCCCTATAGACAACGCTCATACCACCAACAGCCAACACACTCAAAACACGGTAGCGGTTCTGAAGCAAGTGACCGTTGGGGAGTTGGCCTCCGACGCGCCCTGATGCCTCATAAGAGGAAGGTGAGGCTCTCACGGGTTCCAACACTCGTGCGGCCGGCACGCTGGAAGAAGAACCGGCTGTTGGGATGTAATGAGTCTCGAGAGATTTCACATTTTGAGTCATTTTTCACATCTCAAATCCATTACCTTCCCGAAAGCTCTCAACTTTAGCTTTCGGGAAGGTCTCAGGGGTTAAAATAGTTATAGGTCATTGTAGCAATGTCGGCAATCAAAGGCGCGCCCTCCTCCCATTCCAGCCACCCAGGACGGTGGAGAAAGACAACCAGCACGAAATCACCGCTTGGCCCAAATACGAGCGCCGCGTCAGTCTGGGTGTCATTGGTCCAGCCGTGCACGTGCGCCACGCCGGTATCCACGGGCACCCCGACCTCGACGAGGCTATCAATGCGGTTCATACTCAGCCACTCGATCATCTGAGCGCACTCATCAGCAGTAAAGGAGTCGGGGTAAACCACCATCAGCGCACCGCCACCGTGGCTGCACTGATAGATCATTTCCAGCAGCAGCCCCGCGTCCAGCGGTGTAGTCTGCTTACGGGGATCAGGCTCAGTAGTGACGTCGGTACGGGAATTGGCCGGGGTGACAATAGTTGCGGGAACACTCTCCTCGTCGTAGAGAGTCGCCATAAAGGTGTTGACCAGCCCCAGGCGGAGCATTGAGTCGGTGAGGGTTCTGACTCCCATCTGCCCATCGCCACCACCAATTACGTCACGCAGCAACGAGTTGGCGGCAGTGTTCTCGTCGAGCATAACTGTCTCGCTGAGCAACCTGGTCATTTCGACGTCTGGATCGTGATCGAGGACTCGGTAGGTTTCCTCCAGGATGGCGATCTTGAATATGTTCAATCCAGAGTATGCGACATCAGCATTGATCTCTAATTCTTGCCCAGTTCGCATGTCCTTGACAAAGATACCCGCTATCAGACCCTCGTGATCATCCAGGATGGACCGGAGAGACTGGCCCAGTACCTCTATGCCCAGCGGTGATGCTTCCTTCGTTCGCACGACCAACTCGACTTGCCGGTCGGTGGGCGAGACGAGAGCCGCGGCGAGCAGCGGCCGAGACGCCTCGACGTCAAGTTCGCGGCCCGGCTGACCAGGGCGAAAGGTCAGGCTGTCCGGGAGTGGCACCGTCTCCTGCGGCGGCTGGTCGTACTGTATGGCGATACGGGACAGAAAGCCATCCAGCCGCTCGGACGAGTAACCGATCGTCACGGGGATGTCCACCGGGGCGGGCGGTTGACGAAAAAGGTAAGCCATAAAGCCATCCAGCCCACCTTGCGCGGCTAGTGCTGCGTCCAGATTGGCCGCTGTCTCCTCGGTGTCGTAGCGTAACTCGACGTTATCGGGAGGCAGCGACAGATGCTGCTCCTGGTACACGAGTTCCACGGGCGTGGCAAAGGCCACTTCGAGGGTGTTTAGCGCCTGTTCGCGCGTCATCCCCTCCACAGACACGCCGGCTATCGTCATCCCAGCGGGCAGGGTGCGCTTGGTCGAGAGATAGGCAAAGTATTGCCACCCAAGAAAGAGTGCCACGACCGCACCGACAATGATCAGCCAGGCAATACATCCAGTTCTACGCCGCAAGAGATTCCCTCCATTTCGCAGATGCAAGGTGATTATAACAC
>CAYQTW010000156.1:7211-7603 GCA_964420485.1 uncultured Anaerolineales bacterium | reverse complement strand
TCCTCATCCCGGCCATCGGCGTAGACGCGCCCGTCGTGCCCGTCTCCTGGCACGCGGTAGAGGTCAGCGGTCAAACGCAGGCGGCGTGGGATGTGCCAGCGATGTACGCCGCCGGCTGGCACGAGACCTCCGCGCCGCTGGGAGTGCCCGGCAACACCGTCCTCAACGGCCACAACACCACCAATGGCGAAGTCTTCCGCGATTTGTACACGCTAGAGATCGAGGACACCATCACCGTTTACGCGGACGACGCCTCTTACACCTACGCCGTTACCGAGACGCTGCTTCTGCCCGAGGCCGGCCAGCCATTGGATGTGCGCCGTCAGAACGCGCGCTACGTCATGCCCACCGGTGACGAACGGCTCACACTCGTCACCTGCCATCCCTACGGC
>CAYQTW010000156.1:0-7201 GCA_964420485.1 uncultured Anaerolineales bacterium | reverse complement strand
ACGGCAGCCTGCGCTACCGGTTGATCGTCATCGCCCGGCCAGTGGCGACCCCGGAGGACAAAGTTGACTGGCTCTCATTGGAGGGGTGTTGTCCAAAACCGCCACATTAGCAAATGCTCACGCCGGACGTGACGTCTGGCGTGAGCAGATTTGGAGGACCAATTGAGCGAAACACTTGCCTTGCTAGACCTGCCTGCAATCTCCCGCGTGCGCCGTAACCACGCGCTGGAGCATGCGACGATGCACGTCCTCGCCGAGCGCTATCGCGGCCTCAGACTGGTGGGGCGCTCCTCACTGTGGGGCTTTTACATCTACGGCGACGCGCCCACCGAAGGGATGCTTGCCGCCGCCCAGGAGGGGCTGCGCCGGTTGAGGGCCGGCCGGTGGAGGATGGCTATCCATCCCCAATGCGGCTCCAATCTCGTCGTCAGAGGGACGCTGGCCGGGCTGGGCGCATTCGTGGCCCTCGGCGGCAAGCGCCGGGGATGCCTGGACCGGATCGCCCGCCTGCCGCTGGTCTTTGCCGCCGCCACGCTGGGGCTCATCCTGGCCCAGCCGCTGGGCGCCATCTTCCAGGCCCGCGTCACCACCCAGCCCGACGTCGGCGACCTGCGCATCGTCGGCGTCACGCGGGAGGAACGGGCCGGCGTCGTCGTTCATCACGTCCGCACCGAGGGATAACGCGGATTTCAGGACAGCAACCAATGTCATCAAGAGATGAGAACCAGACCTGCCAGGTTTTATGAGGCACTTTCGAACGGAATACACTGTTAATCGTGTCGAATCTGGCCCACAAAAGCCCTGGCGGAAACCTGGCAGGTCTTTACAATCCTCGATGACATTGGGACAGCAACGGATTACGCATTTCTGGAGTGCCACATGTCCAAACCTGCCCCCACATTTTACGTGTTCCACGGCGAGGACGAATTCACCCGCGCCGAGACGCTGGCCGACTTTAAGCGCCGGCTCGGCCCGCCCGATACCGTGGATCTAAACACCACCCACCTCGACGGAAAGAGCCTCACGCTGGCTAAACTGCGCCACGCCTGCGACGCCATCCCCTTCCTGGCCGAAAGACGACTCGTCATCGTCGGGGGCCTGCTGACGCGGATCACCTCTCAGAAAGAGTATCTGGCCGCCCTGGCCGACTACCTCCCCCGCCTGCCCGAGACGACCCGCCTGGTCTTTGTCGAAGACAAATCCCTGTCCGCAAAACATCCCATCCTCAAACTGGCCCAGCAGGAGGAGCGGGGTTACGTCAAACGTTTCGACGCGCCAAACGCCAAGACCCTGCCCGGCTGGATCGAAAAGCGTGCCCGCAAGCACGGTGGCGAGATCGAACCCCAGGCCGCCCACCAACTCGCCACCGTCGTCGGCGCCGACCGTTCGGCTGAGCGCTCACGCCGAAGCCTGCGCTTGCTCGACCAGGAGATCGTCAAACTGGTGACCTACACCAACGCAGAGCGACCCATCACGAAAGCGGACGTGGACGCCGTGGTGCCCTACGCCCAGGCCGCCGTCGTCTTTGACATGGTGGACGCGCTCGGCCGGCGGGACGGCCGCACCGCTGCCCAGACACTCCATCGCCTGCTGGAAATGGGTGAGCACCCGTTGAGGCTCCTGGCAATGATCGTGCGCCAGTTCCGGCTGCTCATTCAGGTCGAGGAATTAAAAGCGCAGGGAAACACCTCGCGGGACGTGGCCAAAGCGCTCAAACTGCATCCCTTTCCAGCAGGCAAACTGTGCAACCAGGCGACGCACTTTACCGCCGCCCAACTGGAAACGGTGTACCGTCACCTGCTGGACACCGACGTGGCGATCAAGACGGGCAAGATGGAAGCGGATGTGGCGCTCGATTTGCTGGTGGCGGGGTTGGCGGCGCCCGGCTGAACGGAAAACGCCGGGGCTTTTTCCCCCGGCGTCCCTCTGTTGCCGCTCAATCAATTCCTCGTCCGCTATCCCTTCTGCACTCGTCGTTTCTCCTGCCCCACCCAGAAATGATGCCGCAGCACAGAGGGCTTTGATGACACGCGCACCTGGCCCACTTTTTGCGTCTTACCATTGTTGCCAAGCGCCGAGGGATGAACGTAGCAGACGTTGGCGGGTGTGCCGAACTTTTGCCGGTATCTCTGCGCCGCCCGCCCGATCTTTGCCGCCAGATCACGCCCTGGATCGTCGTCGTACCACAACAGACCTGCCTTCATCGCTCAACCTCCCAACTAGATCCCGCCCGAAAGTAGGGGCGCGGTGACCGCGCCCCTACGCCGCCTGCTGCTTGTCCCGAGTTTTGTCAAAGGGCTTGCGCCGAGCCTTGGCACTTGCACTGAGCCTTGTCGAAGTGAAGCGGCGCTGTTTTCTCTCACCACGCCTCGTCCGAGAACCTTGCCTCACGTTAAAAGTAGCGCTCATGCGTCATCACCTCCGTTTCTACCGGCGCCCCTCCCACCACTGTAAAAGTTCGCTGCACCGGCGCGGTCAACGAGGGCGGAAGGCCGTTCCAAACATTGGGCTGCTGTTGCACGCCCGGTGGCGCGACTACGACCACCGGGGGATACATCCCCTGCGGCGCAGATGGCTGCACACGCCGCTTGTTTTCCTCGTTGCGCTGGCGGCTGACCGCGACGACGAGCAGGCTGGTGGGGATAGCCGCCCCCACACCACACACCGCCCCGGCCAGCACTGCCATGGCCTCGTCACTCAAGCGATTGCCGACGATCACTGCCAGCGTCACGGCAAAGACCAGCATCACCAGCCCGGCAAAGACTTTGAGTCGTTTCCAGCCACTTGTACGATTCTCTCTCTCGTCCATCCCACGTCCCTCCCCCTTCAGCAAGACGCCCCACCAGGGATAGAGCGCCTCATCACCCCGGTCAACTGGCTCACCGGCCACGGGAGAGAAATCGGGCGCGAAGGAGCCAAAGAAGGAATGACAGACCTGACTCTGCTCCGGCCATCCTCCATCTTCCATCCCCCACTTGTACTGAGCCCAGTCGAAGTATCCCCCAATCTCTCCACCACTTTCCGGATCTCGGCCTGCGAAACGTGCGCCACCTGAAAGCGCGTCACCCGCCCCTCGGCCACGGCAATAAAGTCGCCTCGGCCCAGCAACCGTTCGGCTCCCGTGCCGCTCCAGCCGGATGCCGTGCGCGCATCCTCGGCGCTGGTCACGCGCCCCACCAACCGCACCGGAAAATTCGCTTTGACCAAGGGGCCCAGCAGGGCAGATGTGGGCTTTTGCGTGGCAGCGATGATGTGAATGCCAGCCTCACGCCCGCGCTGCGTCAAGCGCGTCAATGGTTCTTGCACGCTCTTGCCGCCCATCATCAACAGGTCGGCCAGTTCATCAATGACGACCACGACAGGGAATTGCGGATTGCGGACTCCTCCACGGCGTTCCATCAGATGTACCAGGCTTTGGAATGCCTCCGTAGATTCTTCTACGTCTCGGACGACCGGACGCGCCAGGTGGGGCAACCCGTCGAAGAGACCAAAAGCGTGGCCTTTGGGATCTATCAGCACCATAGCGATTGAGCGAGTCGGAGAGTCGGCGATTCGCCAATGCGCTGATTCGTCGGTCGCTGATGCACTGATGCGCTGATGCGCAGGATTGGTCATTGCCAAACTGAGGATCATTGTCTGGAGCAGCATCGTTTTGCCCGACCCCGTCGTGCCGGCCACCAGGATGTGCGCCACGTCTGGGGAGGGCAGTCGAATGAGCAGCGGCGCGCCGTCCTCGGCCAGGCCCAGGATCGCAGTCACCGGCGGGATGGAGGAATGGCCTGTCTGTCCGACAGGCAGGTTAGTGGGTTGGTTAGTTGGTTGGTTGGTTAGTTGGTTGTATAGGGATAGGAGGCGTACCGGCCGCGGGTCGTCGCGGGGCACCTCGACAGCCACAGCAGCCCCGCGCCGCGACACCCGGCAATTGGGTGCATCCAGCGCGGCTGCCAGTTCCTCGTTCAGATTCCTGATCTTTGATATTTTTGCTCCCAGGGCGGGCAATACCTGAAATCTGACCCAGCGGGGTGTCACTGTGCCACCGGTCACCCGTGCTGGCACCTTGTGCAGCGACAGCACGGCCTCGATCCTATCGGCCTGAAATTCCAGTTTTTTGCGCATCTGTTTTTTCTCCTCGACTGGCACACACAAAGATAGTAGAACGGGCGTTCTGTCATCAGCCATATCATACCAGAACATTTGTGCGCCGTCAAGTGAAATTATCCCAAACCGGTTGGGATAAGAAAAAGCCCAGCCGCAAGGCTGGGCTTTTTTACTTTTTCTTCCAGCGCCGCCCATTCGCGGTGGCGCGGCACGACTGTTGTCTACTGCAATTGCCGGATGACCATCACTACCTTGCCCTGCACCTCCACCTGGCGAGGATTCAGGTAGATCGGCGTCATCGTGGGATTGGCCGGTTGGAGCCGCACCTGCCCTCCCTCCTCCTGGTAGAAGCGTTTAAGCGTCACCTCCCCGCGCTCTCGCAGCCACAGCGCCGCCATCTCGCCGTTCTCGACTCGCTGCTGGTGGCGCATGACGACAATGTCGCCATCGTGTACCAGCGCATCTATCATCGAGTTCCCCTCCACCTGCAAGGCGTACAACCCCACCGGGTCTCCCAAAAGGTCGCGGGTCAATTCGATTGTCTCGTCGCCCATCAGGGGGAAATCGCTGGCGGGCACGGGGATGGGCGCACCGGCCACGATACGCCCCAGCAGCGGCAGCCGCACGACGGCCTCTGGCGTCACCTCGGCGCGGGCCGTCGAGGTCAGTTTCAACCCCCGCGATACCTGCCGGTCGCGGTTGAGGTACCCGCGCTCCTCCAGACGCTTTAGGTTGTAACTCACGACCGAGGTGGAACTGGTCCCCGTCGCGGCGCCGATCTCGCGGATGGAGGGCGGGTAGCCGTTCTCCTCGACGTACTGGTTGAGGAACTCGAGAATCTTTTGCTGTCTTTCAGAAAGACGTTCACTCATCGTCAGCCTCCTCGCTCTCAATCACTATGACAGAACTCTGATCTATTATACACGAACAGGCGTTCTATGTCAAGATGAAATCACGACCCGCTCCGCGCCGGCGTAGACGCGGAAACTGCGCCGCCGTGTGTAGCCGATCAGCGTGATATTCCACGCTTGCGCCAGTTGGACCGCGAGCGAGGTCGGCGATTTGTGCGAGATGACGATGGGCGCTTCCATCCGCGCCACTTTGTGCAATATCTCGGAACTGACCCGCCCGCTGGTGAGCAGAATACGATCGCACGTGGGCCACTCTTTCCGCATACAAAAGCCGGTGATTTTGTCGAGCGCGTTGTTGCGGCCGACGTCCTCCACCACACACAACAACTGCTCCCCTTCAGCCAACGCTGCCCCGTGAATTCCTCCCGCACGGCGATGGAGACCCGTCGCGCGCGAGAACTCTGCTATCAGCCGCGTCACCTGCCGCGGAGTGACCCGCAGTGCCGATTGGACCCGGCAATGTACGTGGGTCACGCTTTCAAAGGTGGCGCCGCCAGAGTAGCCAGAGGTAAAGACGCGCAACCGAGGTGTCTCAATGTCATGGTGAAGATACACATCCAAATACTGACCTCCGTCGCGCAACTCGACCGCCGCCACCTCACCTGGCGTTTCGATCAGTCCCTGGTTGAACAGGAAGCCTATCGCCAATTCCTCCAACTGTACCGGCGTGCACATCAGCCTGATCAGCGGCTGGCCGTTCACGCAGAGGGTGATCACTTCCTCCACCGGCACGACGCCGCGCACCGGCCGGCACTCGGTATCATAGTAGCCAGTGTACGTGATGGGATACGACCCTGCGTCGGTCACTCTACTCCTCCAATGCAGTTTTGGCCTCCCCCTTCGTCACCCCCAGCATACACAAGATCGCCAGGACGAAAAAGGCCGGCGTCACCACAAAGATCAGGTTATAGTCGCCGCCGCCCCACTGCACGATGTAACCGTTGAGCATCGGGCCGACCACTGCCGCCAACTGCGAGGCGATATAGTACAGCCCCGTGTAAACGCCCAGGTCGGCGTCGGAGGCCGAGATGTCCACCACCATCGGCAGGCTGTTGATGTTTACTAGCGCCCACCCCATCCCCCCAATTGCCATGATGGGCCAGATCAGCATCGGGTGGCGCAGGAAAAAGTTCACTGCCAGCAGTGCGCCAAAGATCGCCAGACCCGAGATGATCGTTCGCCGCCGGCCAAAGCGGGCCGCGATGTAACCCGCAGGAACCGCAAAGGCCAGGAAGGCCAGCGCCGCCACCCCCATCAACAGCGGCGCCGTGCCGGTGGACATTCCCAGTTCGCTCACCCCGTAGGATGAGAGGAACGTCTCGACGGCGTTATAGCCGACGAACCAACAGAAAATCGCGCCCATCAGGAACGCCAGGCTGCGGCGGGCCTCCGGCGAGACGCGCTTGATGCCCCGCAGCGCGCCCAACCCCTCCTCCTCGTGGGCCGCAGCCTCATACTCGCGCGGCTCCTTGACGAAAAAGTACAGCATTAACACTGCCGCGGCCATCAGCACGCCGCCAAAGATAAAGGGTACCAGTCGTCCCATCCCGTACAGGAAGCCGCTGCCCAACGTGGCAACCAACGTCCCCACGCCCCCCATCAGGTTGATGACGCCGTTGGCCTGGGAGCGCAGCGGACTGGGCGTCAGGTCGGGCATGAGCGCAATCACCGGCGTGCGAAATCCGGCCATCGCTGTCAGAAAGACGCCGATGGCGACCATGAAGAGCGCCAGCGGCGTCCCTAACTGGTCAACCTGCCCGCTTAGTTCGGGCGGGATCATCTGAACTGCCATGGGGATCAGGATGAACGCCAGGATTGCGATGGGGGCAAGGACGAGGATAAATGGCATGCGGCGGCCAAAGCGGGTCCAGATACGGTCGGACCACACGCCGATCAGTGGCAGGAGGAAAAAGGCAGCGATGTTATCCAACGTCATAATCACGCCTGTCAGGCCGGCGCCGAAGCCAAAGCCGACCTCGCCGGGCGCGTCAAACGTCGGGCTGCCCGCTTGCAGGTAGATCGGCACGTAGGCGTTATAGAGCGTCCACATTACACTGATGCCGAAGAACCCAAAGCCAATCAAGAGCGTTTTTTTGTAATTCAGTTTCGCATTCATTGTGTGCCTCCTCGAGAAAGATTGAATGAGTATAGCACAGTATCCTGAACGGGACAAACCAGCGAGTCGGCGAGTC
>CAYQTW010000155.1:0-7609 GCA_964420485.1 uncultured Anaerolineales bacterium | reverse complement strand
CCCCATACTTCTTCCACGTGGGTCTGTACCGCCTGGACACGATGGAGCGGCTCCCGCCCGCCGAGTCCGAGGCCGACTATCTGACCCTGGGCCCCATCGAGGTACGAGACGATGACCGGTAAGCAGGGTCTTCAGGTGCGCGCGAGCCGCTGGGCGCTGGTGGCCCTTTTCCTGCTGGCCTTCATCCCCCGCGCCATCTACCCGGTCTCCCGCCCGCTCCAGTGGTATTTTCGCTCGGCGCAATTCTTCCAGGCGATCCTGCAGGGCGATTGGGCAGGCACCCTCTTCTCCGAGCACCCCGGTGTGACGGTGATGTGGCTTTCCGGCGCGGCGCTGTGGGGCTGGTACGGTCTGCAATCGCTCCTCGGCCTGCACCCGCCCGCGCCGCTAGAGACGGAGGGGTACGCCTTCGCCGGCCGCGTGGCGGTGGGCATACTCCCGCTGGCGCTGCTCGTCGCGCTGGGCATCGTGTGGGGCTGGTATCTCCTGCGCCGGCTGTTCGACCGGCGGGTGGCATGGGTGGCGGCGCTCCTGTGGGCACTCGACCCCTTTTACCTGGCCAACTCCAAGTTACTCCACCTAGACGCCCTCCTCTCCACGTTGATGATTCTCTCAGCCCTGTGGATACTCATCTACCTGCGGGAGCACCGTCTGCGGCAACTGGTCACATCGGCGATTCTGGCCGGCCTGGCCCTGCTCACCAAGACCTCTGCCCTCTTCCTCGTCCCCTTCCTGGCCCTCTGCCTCCTGACCGACCTGCTCCGCCATCCGCTATCCGCCATTCGCAATTTCCTCTCGTGGCTTCTCATCACCGCCGCTATCTGCTTCGCCCTCTGGCCGTCGCTGTGGGTGCAGCCGGCCGCCAGCCTCGACCTGGTGATCCGGCAAGGGGTGCTTTTGCACGCGGGCAGCCCTCGTGACCAGCCGCTCCTCTACCGGGGCGCACTGGCGGTGCAGAACCCCGGCCCTCGCTTTTACCTGGATGTCCTGCTCTTCCGCACCACCTTCCTGACGCTGCCTTTCGCCCTCCTGGGCCTGGTCTCGGCGTGGACGCGACGACGGGTAGGGGCGGGGTTATCCCGCCCCTACCTGCTCCTGGCCGGGTTCGCGCTCTTCTACTTTGCGCAAATGTCGCTGGGGGGCTGGAAGGATGGGCGGTACATGCTCCCTGTCCTGCTCGCGCTCGACGTGTTGGCCGCCGCCGGTCTACTCTGGTGGGCCGGCCGCGTCCACCGGCTCACGCGCCTATCTGCGCCTCTCCTGGCCGGCCTGCTACTGATGGTGCAGGCCGCCATCGTGCTGTCCCACCATCCCTACTACGGCACTCACTACAACGCGCTGCTGGGCGGCCCCCAGGCGGCGCTGCGCGTCTTTCCCCCGGCCGACTTTGGCGAGGGGCTGGACCTGGCGGGGCAATACGTAGACAGCCAGCCCGGTGCAGAGAATTTGAGCGTCGGCGCCCAATTCCTGGCCAACGAGATGCTGGCCCAGCACGTCCGCGCCCCCGTCTACGACATCGCGCAGATCGGCGAGGAAGCGGACTACCTGATCTTTGGCGTCCAGTACACGATGCGCGGGCCGATCTATCCCCGCTGGGGGGCCCTGTGGGAGCAGACCTACAAATTCCGCCAGCCCGAGTTCGTCGCCTCCTTCGCCGGCATACCCTACGCCTGGGTTCACCAACCCGGCGCGGAGCCGGTCATCCCGCACCACCTGGACGTTCGGTTGGGGTGTAGGGGCGCGGCAACCGCGCCCCTACGGTTGGCAGGCTACCGGCTGGCGCAAGATGAGGTCGCCCCCGGCGATACACTGCTATTGACCCTCTACTGGCAGGCGGAGGAGCCGGTAGGAGCGCGGTTACCGCGCCCCTGGGCGGCCCCCCCCCGCTCCTACACCGTGTTCGTCCACTTGCAGGGACCGGATGGGAATCTGGTGGCGCAGCAGGACAACCCACCCGTGCGCGGGACGCGGCCCACCGGCGGGTGGGAGACCGGTGCAGTGATTGAGGACCCTTACGAGTTGGCGCTGCCGCCGGACGCTCCCGTGGGCGACTACCAACTCGGCGCCGGCATGTACGACCCGACGACGCTGGAGCGGCTCCCGGCCTTTGCCCCTGACGGTGGTCGTCTCCCGGAGGACCGGGTGGCGCTGGCGACGGTGCAGGTGCGGCCGCCGATCCCCTGGTGGCGCTGGGCGCTCTCGGCGGCCTGGCTGGCAATCATCGCAGCCGGTGCCATGTGGCCCCGGGCAAGGAGGCGAGAATGAGCAATCAGAACGTAGGGGCGCGGTCACCGCGCCCTCTGGCAGCTATTCTAATGGCCTTCGTCGTCCTGGGCATCATCTACAGCATCGTCGTTCCCCCCTTCGAAGCCTCTGACGAAAAGTGGCACTACCCGATGGTAAAGTACATCGCCGACCATTGGTCATTGCCGGTGCAGGAGCCCGGCGTCGAGACCCCCTGGCGACAGGAGGGCAGCCAGCCGCCACTCTACTATTTCCTCGGCGCGTTGGCCACCTGTTGGATTGACACGTCGGATATGGAGACCGTCCGCCACCTCAACCCCCACGTGGATGCGGGCGCTACACCCGACGGCAATATCAACCTGGTCGTTCATAACCCCGCGCTGGAATCGTTCCCCTGGCAAGGGACGGTGCTGGCGGTGCACATCGTGCGTTTCCTGTCCGTCCTGATGAGCGCGGCGGCGGTCTACCTGACCTACCTCATCGTGCGCGAGGTTCTGCCCAATGGGGGCGACCACAAGGGACGCCCCTACATGGCCCTGGCCGCGGCCGCCATCCACGCCTTCACCCCAATGTACGTCTTCATCTCTGGCTCGGTCAACAACGACAACCTGGTCGTGCCGCTGTGCAGCCTGGCGCTGTTGATGTTGCTCCGGATGCTGCCAAACGCTCAGAGCGGATCGTCAGAGCCGCGATTATCTCGGGTTGGCCCGGTCAAGCGTTGGATCGCCAGATCCAACGCGAGCGTTCAGTTAGGCCGCTACCTGGCACTGGGTGTGGTGCTGGGACTGGCGGCGCTGACCAAATCCAGTTCGCTGGCGCTGACCGTGATCACGGCAATGGTCGTCGTGGTGCGGGCAGTGCGGCGACGCTCGTGGACCGAGTTCTTCGCCGGCGGGCTGGCGACGCTGTTGCCGCTGCTCCTGACCGCCGGCTGGTGGTACCTGCGCAACCTGCGGCTCTACGGCGACCTCACCGGCCTCAACACATTCACCGAGATACTGGGCACGCGGGACGTGCCGGCCGACCTGGCCCAACTATGGCGCGAGCGGTACAGTTTCCTGGCCGGCTACTGGGGCAACTTTGGCGGCCTCAACGTGCCCCTACCCACCTGGGCCTACACCGTCCTCAACACACTACTCGTCATCGCCGCCCTCGGCCTGGTCGCCTTGCTGCTCAGAAAAGTCATCGGTGTGGAAAAGCACTTGTTCATTGGTCATTGGTCATTATTCGTATGCTTCCTCTGGGGCCTCGGCGTCTTTATCCCCTGGTTATGGTGGGCCCGCGTCACATGGTCCTCCCAGGGCCGGCTCGTCTTTCCCGCCATCTCCGTCTGGTCGCTGCTCATCGTACTTGGCTTTAATGAACTGGCTGGAATGGTGGAGCATCTGAGCAAGTCATGGCTGAAAACGATTCCTAATCTGATCCGTTACTGTCCTGCAATCTGCGTTCTCCTGCCGGCGGCGCTGGCCCCCTTCGCCTGGATCGCGCCAGCCTACGCCCTGCCCGAGCCGCTGACCGACAACCAGGCCGCCGCCATCCCCCACCGCCTGGAAGCCGACTTTGGCGGAGTGATGCGGCTGCTGGGGTATGACCTGGAGACAGAGATGGTCGAGCCGGGCGGTCAGGTGGCCGTGATTCTCTATTGGGAGGCACTGGCCCCCGCCGGCCGGGATTACACCGTCTTTGTGCACCTTCTGGGCGAGCATGACCTGCTGGTGGCGCAGCGGGACACCTTCCCCGGCCTGGGGTTACTCTCCACCACCTGGTTGGAGCCGGGCTACGCTTGGGCTGACCGGTACGCCCTGCAAGTACCCCCCACCGCCTACGCGCCCGACCTGGCCCAGGTCGAGGTGGGGCTGTACGACGCCACAAGTGAAGCGCGCCTGCCCGCGAGCACCGGCGGCGACAACGTGCGCTTTGGGCAGGTCGAGATTCGCGCCCGCCCGGGCGACGCCCCCAATCCCATCTCCGTCAACTTTGACAACCAGATGGCGCTGGTGGGGTACGACCTCGACCGGCGGGCCGTGCGCCCCGGCGAGACGGTCGCGCTGACGCTCTACTGGCGCGGCCTGCGGCGGATGGACGTTAACTATACCGTCTCGGTGCAGTTTGTGAACAGCGATTGGGTCAAGGCGGCGCAGCAGGACACCTGGCCTGTCGGCGGCACAGCGCCCACCTCCACCTGGCAGCCCGGCGTGCTAATTGAGGACGCCTATAGTCTGACCATCGCGGACGTGCCGCCTGGCGTCTACGACGTGCGCCTGACCGTCTACCGCTTCGATGAGCAGGGGGGCATCGTCACCCTGCCCACCATCCCCGAGGGCGGTCGCATGCAGGCCACGCACGTGGTGCTGACACGAGTGAGGATAGTGCAATGATGATGAGACAACGTTCGGCTTGTGACCGGTGGACTCGAATATGCCTGGTGGCGCTGTTTGTGCTGGCCTTTTTGCCGCGCGCCTTGACACCCGTCTCACGCCAGTTGGAATGGTACTCTCGCCCGGCCCAGTTCATCACGGCCGTGTTGGAGGGCCGCTGGTCGGATACAGTGTTCAGTGAACACCCTGGCGTCAGTGTGATGTGGGTTGTGGGGATCGTGCAGCGCGCGGCCTATCACGCGCGCGTGGCGCTGGGGCAAAACCCCCCGCTGCCTGGTGACATAGAAAGTGGCCCTTTCATCACCGAACTGTCCATCGGGGTATGGGCGTTGGCCGCGTGCATCGCGTGCGCAATTGTGCTGGCGTGGTACCCTGTGAAACGGTTGTTTGGGGCGCGCGTCGCGTGGGCGGCCGTGCTCCTGATGGCGCTCGACCCCTACTACATAGCCAACAGCAAAGTGCTCCACATTGATGCGCTGGTGACCGCGCTGATGACGCTATCGGCCTTGACAATGCTCGTGTATGCGCGGTACAATGACCGGCGGGTTTTCGTCACTTCGGCGGTCTGTGGTGGGCTGGCGCTATTGACCAAAGCCCCATCACTGTTCTTACTGCCTTTTTTGGCCCTGACGCTGCTGGTCGCGCGCGGCAGCGAGGCGCGGTTCAGCGTCCGCTGGCTGCTCCGCCGTTGGGCGCTGCCGTTGCTGGTCTGGATAGGAATCGCGGTTATAATCTTTGTAGCACTCTACCCGGCCATGTGGACTGCTCCGCACAAGGTGCTGAGTCTCACTGCCCGCCGCACAGTGTTCCACGCCACGACAGCGCACAAGAACCCCGTGTTTTTTCACGGCGCGTCTCACACCGATGACCCTGGGCCGTGGTATTATGTCTACACCCTGGCCTTCAAATCCAGTTGGGTCAATCTGAGCCTGGCGCTCCTCGGCCTGCTGACGCTGTGGCGACTGCCCCGGCCGGAACGTCGCTCGGCCCTGCTGGTGCTCGCGTATATCGTATGCTTTGGCTTGCAGATGACCATCAGCGCCAAAAAGGGGTTGAGGTACCTGTTGCCCCTGTTCCCAATGTTTGACGTGTTGGCGGGCCTGGGATGGGCGGCGTGGCAGCGGGGAGTTGCCAGGTACCTGCACCGCCCGCGTGTCTCCTGGGCGGTCTCTGCGCTGCCCATCGTGGCGCTGGCAGTGATGGTATTGCCGCTGCACCCATATTATGGCACGCACTACAACCAACTCTGGGGGGGTATCCGAGCAGCCGTGCACGAGTTCCCACTGCAAGAGCAGGCCGAGGGGGTAGACCTGGCCGCCCGGTGGCTAGACGCGCGCGGGACTGCCAGTCTTTCTGGAGACTGGCAGTCCTCCGGTCGTCTTTGTGTGGCGGCGCAGCAACCCGGCATACTGATCCAGTACACCGGCGCACAGATCGTCGAGTTTGACGCGCCGGAAGTGGATTACTTTGTCTTTGACCGCAATCACATCGTGCGCGGTTATCGCGTTTTCGAGTGGGGAGACGTGTGGAAGCGCTACCGTAGCCGCGAGCCGGCGTTCCAAGCGAGTTTCTGGGGCGAACCTTATGCCTGGGTCTACCGGGCGTTGCCTGCCACCGCCGGCGTCACCACACCCGATCACGCTTTTGGCGGGCGATTGGGTGACGCCATCGAACTAGTCGGGTACGACTGGCAGGCCAATTGGGTGGCGCCGGGCGAGCCACTTCCTTTGCACCTGTACTGGCGCGCCGGCCAACCATCTGCGGCGGACTATACCGTGTTCGTGCACTTGCATGGGCCGGATGGTCAATTGATGGCTCAATGCGACAGTGCGCCGCAGGAAGGCGCTCGCCCGACAACGACCTGGCAGCCGGGCGAGGTGATACCGGACACGTGTGAGGTTGTCCTGCCGTCCGACGCGCCGGCGGGGGAATATCGCGTATTTGTGGGCATGTACAGTTGGCCCGACCTGGAGCGGTTGCCAGCCCGTGGGCCGGATGGCGCAGAGTTGGCCGACGGGCGGCTGCCACTGGTGACATTCGAGTTGGACACTCCCCATCTCCCGTGGGGACGGATGGGGCTGGCCTGGGGGGCGGCGTTGATCGTGCTGGCGGCCGGCGTGATAGGAGCGTGGCGAGGGGATGATGAACTCACCGCCTGAGAGAAAACGGCTCTCTACCTGGGTGGCCGTGGCGCTCCTCCTGACCGTGTTCGGACTGGCGCTCACCAGCGCGCGGGTCAAATCGGCCACCTTTGACGAGGACGCCTACATCGGCAAGGGCGCGGCGGTCTGGTTCCGAGGCAACTATGGGCTGCGCACGGCTCACCCGGTACTGGCACCGCTCATCGGCACGGCCCCACTGCTGACCGAGCCGGGGTTCGCGGAGGCGGTGGATTCCTCCCAATGTGAGACTGGCAGCGCGCGCCGCTGTGGTCGGGAACTGCTCTTCTTCCGCAGTGACACGCGCAGGGTGCTCTTCCTGGTGCGCCTGCCGGTCATCGGGCTGCTCGTGGCGCTGGGGGCACTCGTCTACCGCTGGGCGCGGGAGTTGTACGGCCCGTGGGGCGGGTTGCTGGCCTTGACCGTCTACGCTTTTGAGCCTAACCTTCTAGCGCACGGGCGGCTGCTGACGCTGGACCTGCCCGCCACGGCCTTTGTCTGCCTGACGCTGTACGCCGCCTGGCGATTCTGGCGGCGACCGGGATGGTGGCGACTGGTCTCCTGGGGCGTGGCGCTGGGACTAGCCGGTGCGACGCGCTATACGCTGGTCTTCGTAGTGCCGGTGCTGGTCGTGATGACGTTGGTCTACGCCGCCCGGCTCGCGCCGGCGAGTGGAAGCGCCAACTCGTTGGCGTCTGGCTGGCAGAGCCCCATCCCCGTACACCCGAAACAAGTTTCGGCTTCCATTCAAGCGCCGGCGGATGGAAGCACCGACTCGTTGGCGTCTGGCTGGCAGAGCCCCATCCCCGTACACCCGAAACAAGTTTC
>CAYQTW010000154.1:0-7674 GCA_964420485.1 uncultured Anaerolineales bacterium | reverse complement strand
GCTCGCGGGTGCGTACTACCAACATACCGTCCACGCGGCGTCCCCGGACGAAGCCTTCGTAAGCCTGCGCCTCATCGGGTGTATCCGGAGAACAGGTAGACACAAGCAGATCGTAGTCTTGCCCGGCGACACTGCCGATGCCGGCCAGTAGTTCGCTGAAATAGGGGTCCGAGAAGCGCGGGCCGTGGGTGGGAATGATAAAGCCGATGGCGTCGGTGCGCTGCTTCTGCAGCCGGCGGGCGGTGACGTTGGGCTGGTAGCCCATCTCGCGGGCAGCCTGCAAGACCCGCTGGCGCGTGGCCGGGGCGACGCCGGAATAACCAGCCAGGGCTCGCGAGACAGTAGCAACCGAGACGCCTAATCGGGTGCCGATGTCTTGCAAAGTCACGGGCATGAGATAAGCTCCTGCATGGTAAAAAGCGTGGTTCTACAATGTATTAGATGTTATGTGACACCCACACGATTGACGAATAATCAACTCGACAGCCAGTCGCATCCGGATCGGGATCTGGTTTTCTCGCTCGATCAGGTCCACTACACGCCGGGCAGCCTGGACACCGATACTGTGCCAACAGATGCGGACAGTGGTGAGGGGAGGGGTGTGCATCTGGGCCAGGAGCTGGTCGTCGAAGCCCACAACTGCGACCTCGTCGGGAACGACGCGGCCTGCCTGCTGGCAGGCCCGGATAGCTCCAACGGCGGTGGCGTCGTTGACGGCCATAACCGCTGTCAGATCGGGGTATTCCTCCAGAGCGGTGAGCATGGCCTCACGACCGGTATCAACGATGGTGTTGGGCATAAAAACGACGTGAGGTTCGAGCCCAGCCTCGTGCAGTGCGCAGCGATAACCGGCGGCGCGCTCACGGCTGCTGAGCCAGTCTGTTGGACCGGATAGAAACAGGATGCGCTCGTGACCGTGCCCGATGAGATGTTTGACAGCCTGGTAAGCCCCATCCTCATTGTCGCACAATACGCAATCAACGCTTGTTTCGTTGAGCAGGTTATCTACGAGGACGATAGGGAGACCCTTATTTCGCAGTCGGAGGATAAAACGAGGACTAAAGGCCGGCCCGTTCAAGATAAGCCCATCCACCCGGCCCTGTCGTACCATGTTGGGCACATTGAGGCTCTTCACCGCTTCTTTATCCACGTAAGTGGTGAACATGTGGTAACCGTGCCTGGTCAGTTCCTCGTCTATACCTTCGAGGGTATTGGACGTTACGTTGCTAGGCCTGAAATCGGCCTGTGAACTGGAAGTATACTTGTAGCCGATGTAACCAACATTGTACGTGTGTGCGGTAGCCAGACTGCGGGCCGATGCAGAGGGGGAATAGTCCAACTCCTGCGTGACCTGTAGTACTCGCTCACGGGTCTGGGGGCTGATGCCGGGGCGGTCGTTGAGCACCCGCGAGACGGTGGATGGGGAGACACCAGCCTTGGCAGCGACGTCTTTGATAGTTGTAGTCACCCTTGCACCTCGGTTATGCAACTACTATGCAACCGCTTGCATAAGTGTTTACATTTTACCACAAAAATAGTGCTCTGTCAATACCCAATTGAATGAATCGGGGGCTAATGGAGGGATTTCAACAAAGACGTTGGAGAAACCTGAGAGGGAACAAGTCCTGTGTTTACTTCTCTCCCACCAACCACAACACCTGGTAGGGAGCCACCCGCAGGCTCAGGTCGCCGGAGGTGTCCACCGGAAAGGCAGCCCCGGTGATGAGGTCGCGCACCTGGCCGGAGTGAGGGAAGGGGAGTGAAGCCAGGTTGGCCGAGAAAGGTTGCTCGGCGTTGGAGACATTGTGGATGCACAGCAACGATGTATCCCCGTCCGGCGCGATGCGCAGGAGGACGAAAAGAGCGGGATGAATAGAGAGCACCTGCTGCGGCCCGTTGGGGTGAAAGGCTGGGTGCGCGGCGCGGGTACGAATGAGGTGCAGGTAGGGATAGAACACTTTATGGCGCAGCGAGGAGGGGTCCGCCAACTCTTGCTCCAGTTCGTCGCGGCGGAATTTCTCCCGGTTGATGGAGCGATACCGCCCGGTCTGCTCCACGCCGGCGGGGTCACTGCGGGAGCCGAACAGACTGTGGACGTAGATGCCCGGCACCCCGGCCAAACTGAGCATGATGGCCTGGGAAGCCAAAAAGCGGCGCGCTTGCAAGTCTAGCGGCTCGGCGCCATCGGGGTCGGAGAGGGCATCAAAGTAGGAGATGTTTAACTCATAGACGCTCTGCGTGCCGTCGGAGTTGGTTTTGTAAGAAACGTAGCCGCCGTGGGCCAGCGTGCGCTCGACCAATCCCTGCACCTCCGCCGGGCTGAGGATACCCTCGGCCGGCCGCACTCCAATGCCATCGTGGGAGGCGAGGAAATTGAAGAAGGTGGTGCTGTCGGAGGGGGAGGAGAGACCGGCGGCCCACTCGGAGAGGTAGGTGGCGTCGCCGGACAGGAAAGCGTGAAAGACCAAGGGGGGCAGCGAGAACTGGTAGACCATCTGCGCCTCATCCGTGCCGTCGCCAAAGTAGGAGACGTTCTCCTCGTGCGGAACGTTCGTCTCGGTGACAATGATCACGTAGGGCGCAACAGCATCAAAGATGGCGCGGAAGAGTTTCACCACCCGGTGCGTCTCCTCCAGGTGGATGCAGGTCGTGCCGATCTTTTTCCACAGGTAGGCGATGGCGTCCAACCGGATGAGGTCGGCCCCTTTCTCGACGTAGAGCAAGAGAACCTCGATGACCTTGAGCAACACGTCGGGGTTAGCATAATCGGGGTCAATCTGGTCCGCGCTAAAGGTGGTCCAGACCAGCCGTTCGCCAAAGGCCGTCTGCACGGGGGTCAGGAGCGGCAGTGCCCGGGGGCGCACGACCTGCGAGAGATCGGTGCCTTCCTCGACAACGATAAAATAGTCGGCGAACTCGGGGTTGCCTTTCAGGAATTCCTGAAACCAGCGACTTTGTGCCGAGACGTGATTGATGACGGCGTCGAACATCAAACGAAAGTGGCGGCCCAGCCGTTCGACGTCCGCCCACGTGCCAAAATCAGGGTTGACGGCCGTGTGGTCAATGATGGAGAAACCGTCGTCGGAGGAATAGGGAAAAAAGGGCAGGATGTGGACGCCGGTGACGGCGGATTTGATGTACTTCTCCAGCACCTCGGTCAGGGTCTGGAGCGGGGGCTGGCCCCGCTCCGTCACCTGGTCGCCATAAGTGATGAGGATGACGTCGCGCTCCGTCAGGCGCTCCTGGGGGGCCAGACGCTCCCGCGCAGCGAGTCGCGGGTTACGCTCCCTGAACTGTGCCAGGATGGCGCGGAGGCGCTCTAGTAGGACGGGCGCTCGTTTCGCGCCGTACAGGAATGTCAGGTGATCGAGGATGCGTTGCTCGATGGATTCAGGCACCGTAAAGTCTGCTGAGTGTGTTGACATTGGGGTATATTTTACGCCAGTTACTCAAAGCATGCAAGCGGCCACTCCTCAGACTGCGCCTCTACCTCCTTGACAATTCGAGTGTCAGGCCAATCTCCAACGACCATGCTCCCAGGGAAGTGGTGGGTGACGAGAGTGTGGAGGGCCAGTTTCCCCACGTGAGACACAAGGTTCTCCTATTTTCAGCGGCTTTGCTCATCGGACGCCAATATGAGTAAAGACGTGACCAGGACGCGCCCCTACTGTTGCAATGACAGGTTGTAATGGTGTCCGTTGCTTACCCTTTCACACCTCCCGCCGTGAGTCCTTCCTCCAGGAACCGTTCCAGGGCGAGGAAGAGAACCACCACCGGCACCGTCATGATGGTCGAAGCGGCCATGACGACGTGCGGGCGCGGGCTGGGATCGTTAAAGATGGTGTTGATCTTGATCGGCATAGTGAACAGATCACGGCTGTTCAGGAACACGAGGGCGTAGAGGAACTCGTTCCAGGCGATCATAAAGGTGTAGATAGCAACCGAGACCAGTGCCGGAATAGCCAGGGGCAACGTGACCCGCCAGATCACGCCCACGCGGCTGCAACCGTCAATCAGACCGGCCTGCTCAATCTCGGCCGGAATGGTGCGAAAGTAGTTGGCCAACATATAGAGCGCCACGGGAAGTGTCTGCGCCAGGTAGGTAAGGATCAACACCGTGAGGTTGTCCTGGACCTCGAACCCAATACTCGCGCCGATCTGGGACACCATGGCGAACAACGGGATGATCAACAGAATGCCCGGAAACAAGTAGACGACCAGGATGCCATTGAGCATCGCGTTCTTGCCCCGAAAGTGCAATCGGGCCACCGCGTACGCGCCTAACGTAGACAAAATCACGGCGATGACAGACGTGGGAATCGCGACCTTGAGACTGTTGACGATATTGGCGCCAAAGTTCCAAAAGTCGAACAACTCCAGGTAAGCCTCCGGCCGCAGAGCGCCGGGGATGTAGACCGGTTCCCGTCCGCCGATCTCGGCATAAGTCTTGAAGGATGAACTGACCATCCAGTAAAAGGGGAACAGGATACTGGTCAGGAAGAATATCATGGTCACCGCGAAAATGAAGCGGGGCCAGTTGATCCACTGTGCTATGTGATCAATCAGACTCAGACTTGCGTCTCTCGAGGGACGGGTGGGATTAGTTGCAGTCATCTTGGCCTCCATTTACTCTTCGGCGCTTCTCATGACGGTACTCACGTATATCAGCAGGAACACGACCAGGATGAGCAGCAGGATCATGGCGTTGGCCGCGCCTTTGCCAAAGTTGAACGATCCAAAACTGAACTGGTACGTGAGCACCGGGAGGACGTTCGTGCCGAAACCGCCTCCGGTCAGCAAAAAGATGTCGTCGAACTTGTTGAACGTCCAGATCAACCGGAGCAAAAAGATAGAGCCCAACACGTAGCGCAATTCGGGTATCGTAATGTACAGAAACTTGTGCCAGGTGTTGGCACCATCCACGTCGGCAGCCTCGTACATGGTCTTGTCAATGGCCTGGAGCCGGGCCAGGATCATTAGCATAGCGAACGGGAAATAGCGCCATGCCGTAAAAACGACCACCAGCCATAGTGCGAGACCGCGCGTGGATAGATAGGCCTTGGGCAAGTCGATGAGATTCAATTTCATCAGAATGTCGTTGAGCACCCCAGACGGGCGTGGATCGAGGATCCAGCGCCAGACAAAGGCCACACTGACGATGGGCGCGACGTAGGAAAAGAGAAAGATGGCGCGCGCCAACCCTCGGCCGCGGAATGGTCGGTTGAGCAACAGCGACGCGATCAAGCCGACGACCATTGTCAGGATCGTCGCGGCGAACGAGTAGACGACGCTGGTGACAGCCGCTCCCCAACTTTGCAGTCCCTGCCACTTGAAAGCGAAATCTTTGACGACCGCGCGATAGTTATCCAGGCCCACGAACGGCGCCTGGAAGACGTCGTTCAGGTTCTTGAGCCCCACGTCACGAAAACTGATCCATACGCTAAAGATCGCCGGGAAGAGGATCAACCCGAAAACAATCAGCAGTGTAGGTAGAATCAACACCCAGGCCAGGCGCGCTTCACGAGCGTCGAGCGAGTTCCAACGCCGGCTGAATGATGAGCGTGAATCTTGAGTTGAAACAGCCATGGTCTTGCCTCCCAATTCACTATCGGGGCGGGGATTAGTTTGACAATGGCATATTCGCATCGCACGGCGGTTGAAACCGCGTGCTACACCTGCAAAGTCGCCCTTCGGCGACTGGGACAGTCCACGCAGGTGGACTTGGCAGTAGTTGCCCGCGAATTTATTCGCCGGGCTTTTAATGTGCCATTGTCAAATTAAACCAATTTCTTTGGAAAAAATCCTGCAAAGGGGCTGAGGATGCAACACACCGGTGCTGCATCCTCAGCCGTCATTCTACATCTACTGACGTTCGGCCAGCATAGCCTCGACCTGTTCCTGCAGCCACGCGGCGGCGGTCTCAGGTGTCATGGTACCTTCCAGGGCGATGTTGCTAATGGCCTGCGGGATGAGTAGCCGGGCTTCGATGTCGCCGACCACGGCCCGCTCTGTGGCGTCATAGTCCGGGCGGAAGAGCCAGCGCTGCATGGTCTCAAAGCCGTTGGCGATCTGGCTCAATGTCTCATCCGAGTAGTTCGCGAAGAAGGGGCTGAGGCCTTTCCACCCATCCACCGCGCTCTTCAGCACGGGCACCTTGCCGAAGGGAGCCAGGGCCAGGATGTCAATGTAGCCCTCGGTCAAAAAGTACTCTACGACCATCTGCGCTTCGGGGTCAGCGCCCTGCATGATGCCCAGCGTCACCAACTGCCCGTAGGATGCAGAGCCGTTCGGCCCGACCATCTGCGGCGCGAAGCCGGTCTTGAGCGCCAGGTCCTCCACGGCGATCTCGACCTTGCCGCCAGCCTCCAGGCCGGAGCCTTCCACCAGGTCGTCCATGATGTAGGTGCTGTAGAACAGCATGCCGGACTGGTCGAGTTCGTAGGCCTCGCGCGCGCCGCGCCAGTACTGTGGACCTTCCATAGCGCAGCGCTGCAGGCCAGCGTAGAACTCTAGGGCCTCGATCATCTCCGGCGTGTTCATGGTGACGTTGCCGGCTTCGTCGAATGGCCAGGCGTTGTTGGACATAGCGACTTGCTCAAAGACCTGGTGCGGGTAGTTCTGACCCGGATCCGTACCGAGCGTGAGAGCGTACAGCAGGTTGCCCGTGCCCGGCAGGGCGTCGCAGGCAGCGTTGATGTCGTCCCAGGAGACCGGCGGATTGAGGCCTGCCTCCTCGAAGGAGTCGGTGCGGTACCAGATCGCCTGAATCCAGCCATCGAACGGCACGGCGGCGTACTTGCCGGTGTCGGGATCGGTGACCATCGCCAGCGGGCCGGCGCGGAAGTCGTCCTTGCCGATGCTGGCGACCACAGCCTCGGCGGCGTCCTCGTCCAGGATGCCGTCGGCGGCGAAGGTTGATACGCGCTCGACGCCCATGCGGACGATGTCGGGCAACCGGTTGGCGGCCATGGCCGTGGCGATGCGCTGCGACACGCCCGCTTCCTCGATCGGGACGATGCGCACTTCGATCTCGGGGTGTTCGGCCATGAACCCGGCCGCCACCGCCTCGTACACGTTCACGCGATCTTCCTCATTGTCGGTGGTCCAGAACTCGACGACGGTCTTTTCGCCTGGTTCGACCGGCACTTCCACCGTGACCTGGACTTCCTTCTCCACTTCCACCGGCACCTCGACCTCTTCCTTCTCGGTCACGATGCGGGTGACTTCCACCTCGACGATCTCTGGCGTGGGTGCCGCGCAGGCCGCTAGAAGGCTGGCCAGGATAGCGCCGAGCATTAACAAACTTGCGTACTTTTTCATTTTGAAACTCCTCCTTAGTTAGTAAATAGTTGGTTTAGCGGAAACTGACAGAAACGTTCGTGGTTCCATCCAGCGTATATCCATCACCCCCTTTCTTGAATTCATTGCGCCGTCGCGCCACACGATTCACGCACAATCAACTGCGGTGTCAGGATCACGTGGCGCTCTTCCAGCGTCTCCCCTTCGATCAGTCGAACGAGCATGTGGCTTATGCGCTGCCCAATCTCGTAGATGGGCTGCCGCACAGTGGTCAACGGTGGATGGGAGTGGGCGGCCAGGGAGACGTCGTCGAAGCCGGTCACGGCCACGCTTCGCGGTGACGGCTCAGCGGAACCGTCGCGCCCGACAGTCAGT
>CAYQTW010000153.1:0-7703 GCA_964420485.1 uncultured Anaerolineales bacterium | reverse complement strand
TCACCCCGCCCACCGCCACCACCGGCACGTTCACCGCGCGGCACAAGTCGCGCACGCAGCGCACGGCGATGGGACGTATGGCCGGGCCGCTCACGCCGCCCGTGCCGTGGGATAGCGCCGGCCGGCCGGTCTCGATGTCCAGAATCAGTCCCGGCCCCAGGCTGTTGATGGCAGTGATGCCGTCGGCTCCGGCCTCCACCACTGCCTGGGCGATTTTCACCACGTCGGTTACGTTGGGGGAAAGTTTCACCAGCACTGGCACGCTGGTGTTTTGCTTTACCCGGCGCGTGACTTGAGATGCGACGTAAGGGTCGGCGGCGAACATGAGGCGGTAGCGGTCATCTATGTTGGGGCAAGAGATGTTGACCTCGATCAGGTCGGGTTCGGCTTCGGAGATGAAGCGGGCGATGGTGCCGAAATCATAGATGGTCTCGGCAAAGACACTCGCAATGACCGGCACTCCCAATGGAGACAACTTTTTCTTTGCGGCGCGAATTTCCTCCACCATCACCTCGACGCCGGGGTTGGAGAGGCCCACGGCGTTGATCAGCCCCGGCCCCCAGTCCAGTGTAGTCGGGTTCGGGTAGCCGGGCCGAGGTTTGAGGCTGCACGACTTGGTGGTGACACCCCCTGCGCCGGCCTTTGCCACGCGCGCCAGCACCTCGTGGCTCAGGCCCAGGATGCCGGAGGCCAGCACCGTCGGATTGGGCAGGTGGACACCGCAAAGGGTGGTGGAGAGATCGGGTTTGTTCACGTTGGTTGGGCGGTTTGTTTGTTGGTTAGATGGTTGGATGGTTGGTTGGTGCGAAGGTAGGCCAGGACTTTGTTATACTGGGCAGGAGTGATGCGGGTGGACTGCCTCAATATGTCCAATATCTCGGTCAGGCGCAGGACGGCGTGCAGACGGTAGCCGCGCCGGGCCAGGTCCCCCGCGCCGCCTTGCTCCCGGTCAATCAGCACAAGAACGTCGCGCACGGTGAGCCCGGCCGCCTCCAGCGGCGCGATGGTCTCCAGTTTACTGTCGCCTCGGGTGATCAGGTCGTCCACCAGCAGCGCCGTCTCACCCGGCTCAAAAGTACCCTCGATGGCGCGGTGGGTGCCGTGCGTCTTGACCTCGCGGCGCGGGTAGATCAGCGGGCGCTCCATTTCCAGCGCCAGCGCCACCCCGATGGGCAAGCCCGCGTAGGGGATGGCGGCGAGACGGTCGAACACCAGGTCGCGGGCAACCTCGGCCATCGCGCGGGCTGCTTCACGCAGCAGCGGTGGTCGGCTCACGAGGAGCCGCAGGTCAACGTAGATGGGGGAGGTGAGGCCGGATTTGAGGGTAAAGGCGCCGAATTGGATGCAGCCGGTGTTGAATAGTTGGTTGGTTAGTTGGTTAGTTGGTTTGATCATCGGGGCGCCTCACGTCTCGGAATTGGTTGATTTGGTTGCGCAGAGCCAGGGCGGCGGCGCGGGCGGCTTTGGCAAAGTCTGGGCCGGAGGAGGCGTAAAGGATACCACGGGAAGAGTTGATGACAGGGCCGAGTCCAGCGGCAGTGGGGCCGTGGGCGACCGCTGCTTCCAGACTCCCGCCCTGTGCGCCGACGCCGGGGATGAGGAACGGCAGGGTGGGGGCCAGTTCACGCAGGCGGGCCAGTTCCTCGGGATAGGTGGCCCCGACGACCAGGCCACAGGCGCCCGGGTGTTCGGCGTCCCACTGCACCGCCAGCCGGGCGACTTTCTCGTAGAGAGTGCCGCCGTTGTCGGCTTTTTCAGGCTGGCTCACCAGCAAGTCCTGCAAGTCTGGGGCAGAGGGGTTGGAGGTGCGGGCCAGGAGAAATATCCCGCGCTCCTCGTGGGTCAAAAATGGGCGCAGCGCGTCCAGCCCCAGGTACGGGTTGGCAGTGACCGCGTCCACGCCCAGCGTCTCAAAGGCGGCGCGGGCGTAGGCGGTGGCGGTGTGCCCCACGTCGTTGAATTTACTATCGAGAATGACGGGCAGGTGATCGGAGATGGAGGCGATGAGGGCCTGGAGTGCGTGCAGGCCGGCGGGACCCTCAGCCAGCCAAAATCCCAGGTTAGGCTTGTAGGCGCAGACCAGGTCGGCGGTGGCCTCGACGATGGCGCGCCCGAAAGCAAGCAGGGGGTCATCGGAAGTCAGCACAGCCTCGGGCAGCCGTTCCATCACCGGATCGAGGCCCACGCAGAGCCAGGAGTTGTTGGCTTGTTGGGCGGCGGTTAGTTTGTTGGTTAGTTGATTATTCATTGTTCTTTTTAACCAACTACCAACGTCAATACTGCCATCCGCACCCACACCCCGTTGGCAGCTTGGCGAAAGTAGGCTGCGCCGGGCAGGTCGTCTACGTCGGTGGCGATCTCGTTCACGCGGGGTAGGGGATGCATGATGGTGATGTTGGGATTGGTGTGCTTGATCAGCGCCTGGTCCACGACGTAACTTTTTCGCAGGCGCTTGTACTCGGCCGGATCGGCAAAGCGCTCGCGTTGGATGCGCGTGACGTAAAGCACATCGCACGCCGACATCGCGGTCGTCAGATCGTCGGTCTCGTGCACCGTGAGCCCGCGCCGGCGTAATTCGCCGGTGACCGTAGCGGGCAGCGCCAGCGCCGGAGGTGAGACGAGGGTCAGTCTGACGTCCCAATGGGCCAGCGCCCGGGAGAGCGAGTGGACGGTGCGCCCGTGTTTGAGGTCCCCGACCAACCCCACCCACAGTCCGTCCAGTCGGCCCCGTTCGCGCTGGATGGTATAGAGGTCGAGCAGCGCCTGGGTGGGATGTTCGCCCATACCGTCGCCGGCGTTGATGAGCGGGACCGTGGCGCCCGCGGCGGCTTCCTGGGCCGAGCCGACCGCCGGGTGACGTTGAACGATGACGTCAGCGTAGCCGGATATGACGCGCGCAGCGTCGGTCAGCGTCTCGCCCTTGGCAGCCGAGGAACTCTTGGCCGCCTCCGCGACAGAGATCACGTCGCCGCCCAGTCGGTGCATGGCGGTCTCGAAACTGAGGCGCGTGCGGGTGCTGGGTTCATAGAACAGCGTCGCTAAGACGCGCCCATCGAGAAGGTCGAATTTGCGTCGTCGTTGGCGCAATTCCTCGAACCGGGCTGCTTGATTGAGGATGAGTTGGATTTCATCTTTGTTCAGGTCGTCAATGGTGATGATGTCTCGTCCTGCTAGTGAGTCAGGCATAAGGTTTTCCTCCTGGTGTGGTATAGAAAAAAAAGACCTTTGGGTGTCCAAAGGTCAGGGAAAACGCTTCAAGCGGGGAAACGAGAGGCTTCCCCGTGCGTATCGTTGCTGTAGATTGGTTGTGAGCCATTCTCCAGACATCGGACAAAAGTATACCGCGAATGGGAAAAAGTGTCAAGCCAATGACACAGCCACAACGTCCACGACTTTGCGCTCAACAGGCAGCGGGTTGCCCTGGGCCTGTGCCTCTAACAGATAGTGGCGCAAGGCTTCAATTACGTTTCTTTGGGCTATCTTTGGGGTTTCGCCCTGGACGATGACCTTGGGGAAGGTCAATGGGTAGGCCCTGGTTGACCGACAAATTTAACATTCGGTTGTAGTAACGACTTTAGTCGTTCGTTAGCGCCCAAAAAACGACTAAAGTCGTTACTACGACCCCGTTAAACAAAGAAATCCGTGTGTATCCGTGAGCAATGTTAAAAGTGTCAGTCAATCAGGGGTAGGCCTGGAAGAAACCATTATTTGGCTCAATTACAATGTAAAAGATATTTTGGGCAGTTTTTTCCTGGCGCAGTCTTTGCCATTCCTCCCTCAGTTCAGCCACATTTCCCAGAGCGGTTTTACTCGGCTCGGGAATGCCCAGGGCACCGCGCAAGGCTCTTCCTCGCTCTATTGCTTCTACAAGATGACGATCATCTTTGAATAGTGTCTTCATGGCCGATACATCTCCTCCAGTGCGTGGAACATCAGCCCGGTGTAAAAGGCCAGGCCGTAGGCCTGGCACAAATCTGCATTGGTGTAGTGGACTGCGATTTGTACTGACCGCACTCTGCCCAGGTAGTCGTAATGTAAATCATCGTGCTCTCTTTGCAAACGCAGTCTGTTAACCCGGGCCGGGGTGAATTCGGTACGCAGAAGCGCGAATATTTCTTGTCCGCTCTGAACAATGGACAATAGTTCACCACTGTTAATAGTATCGGCGATGTCTGCTCCGCTGAAACCTATTCCCGTGGTACCGTCAGGATACGGATGTGTATGGAAAGAGCCCACGAATTGGCCTAGTAGCGTGTCGCTCTCGATAGCCACGTACCGCTGGTTCCCGGACGCACATTTACCAGTTGCAGTTTGTCTTCCGCATCCAGCAGAGTTCCGCCCCATTCGGTGACTTTTCCCTGTACGACGTGCTGCACGCTACGCTGCCACAGGTCATCCATTGACTGCCACAGGCTCTTGTCGAGTTCTATCTCGGCAGGAAACGCTGTGCTGTCTATTTCTCCACGAAGGAAAGCGACGAGTTCTTTGCTAGTCATATTGATTATCTCGTGCGATTGTAACACATATTCGTACCTGCTCAATAAAGTGGGGCAATGTAGCCGAGGTTTCCATACCTCGCGGACATAACGCGCTATGGAAAGCGCGGCTACGTTAAAAGTGCCCCAGAATATTGAGATGATACACATATTCATACTGTTGCCAAGTAGAGATTTCCTGCTTGCCTTACCGGGGCATCGGAGTAGAATATGACCAATGATCCGCAAGTTCTCCATTGTCTTGATTCTAATCTTTGCCGCTGCCCTGCGCTTTTACGGCCTCGACTGGGACGGCACCGTCGGCGCGCACCCGGACGAGCGGTACGTCGTGGGTGCGGCGGAGGGTTTGCGCTGGCCTGACCGCCTGAATCCCTTTGATCTCGCCCCTGATTATGCCTATGGGCACTTGCCGCTGTACTTACTATCGTTTGCCGCCGGCCTGACTCCCGACGTGGACCCGCTCCTCGTGGGGCGGGCGTTGGCGGCGCTGTTTGACCTGGGCACGGTGGCGCTGACCTTTGCACTGGCCCGGCGAGTCTACGGGGCACGCGCCGGACTGCTGGCGGCGGCCTGCGTCGCGCTGATGGTCTTGCACGTGCAGCAGGCCCACTTTTACACCGCCGACGTGCCGCTGGCCTTTTTCGTCCTGGGATCGTTGTTCTTCGCCGTCCGCCTGGCCGAGAGTGGGCGACCGTTCGACGCCTATCTGGCAGGCGCGTGGGCCGGGCTGGCGCTGGGGGCCAAATCCAGCGTGGCGCTGCTGGTGTTGCCGCTGGGCGCGGCATTGATGGTCAACCCAGCACCGGCTCTTCCAGGTCGGTGCGGGGCTCGCTGGAGACACGGCTTGCAGTGCGGCGCGGCGGCGCTGGTGGCCTTTGCGCTCACCAACCCCTTCGCGCTGTTGACGTTCCCCACCTTTTGGCGCAACGTGGCGCAGCAGGCGGCCATTGCGCGGGGCGCACTCGATGTGCCCTACACCCGCCAGTTCCACGCCACCTGCCCCTATCTCTACCCGCTGGCGCAGCAGTTGCGTTGGGGGATGGGCTGGCCGCTGGGATTGGCCGCCTGCGGCGGGTTGGCCTGGGCCGTGTGGCGGGCGGTGCGGGAGCCACCACGCCGGGCCGAGTGGGTGCTACTCGCGTGGACAGTGCCTTACCTGGCCTTCACCGGCGCGCTCTACGCCAAATTCCCCCGCTACTTGCTACCCCTGACGCCGCTCCTGGCCCTCTACGCCGCCCGCCTGCTGCTCCATCTGCCTCGCTCATTGCTCATCGTTCATCTGTTGTTGGTCATTGGTCATTGTTCATTGGTCACTGGTCTTTATCGTTCTCCGCACCCCTGGCAGGTTGCTTCCGAGTGGTTCTACGACCACGTGCCACGGGGAGCAGTCGTCGCCGTCGAGGAATGGGACCACCCGCTGCCGCTGGACGCGACGGGCTACGGCGTGCGGGAACTGCCGGTCTTTGACGAGGACACGCCGGAAAAGTGGGCGGCGATGGAGGAAACGCTGGCGCAGGCCGACTATGTGGTCATCGCCAGCCGGCGGGGATACGCGACGCTGGCGCGCTGGCCGGAGCGGTATCCCCTCACGGTTCGCTACTACCGGTTGCTCTTTAATGGCGGAATGGGCTTTGAACCGGTGGCCTGCTTTGGGCGCTGGCCGCGCCTGGGCCCACTGGCGTTGGCGGATGATCCGGCGGACGGATTTGATTTCTCGCTGCCCGATCTCTGCCGCCCGGAGGCGCCCTTTGTGCTGCGCCTGGGCCGGCTGGACGAGAGTTTCGTCGTCTACGACCACCCGCAGGTGATCGTCTTCCGCCGCTGTAAATGATCGCCCCTTGTCCCACTCCGAAAGCAACTCGTGGGGCAGACATTCCTGTCTGCCAAAGCAGGTTAGAAAGCCTGCTCCACATTTTCGTCCTTGAGGGTGCCTCGTAGACTGCTACGTCCATCGTTGCGGTTACTGCCTCCTGATGGTATAATGCCCGCCATGCGCAAGTGGCGTCTCTGGATCGGCATCGCAATTAGCCTGGCCTGTCTCATCCTGGCCCTGGTTGGCATCGAGTGGGGTCAGGTGGGCGTGGCGTTGCGTCGGGCCGATTGGCGCTACTTTGCACCGGCCGCCGCCTCGCTTCTGGCCTACCTCGTGGCGCGTTCGATCCGCTGGCGCATCCTGCTAGGGCCAGAGGTCAGCCTGGGCGAATCTTTCGCCGTGACCAACATCGGCTATCTGGTGAGTAACGTGCTCCTCAACCGCCTGGGCGACCCGGCGCGGGCGGTGGCGATTGGGCTGGGAGGCCGGGTCAGGGTGAGCACGGCGCTCTCCACCGTCGTCGTCGAGCGCGTGCTGGATATGCTGATGGTGGTGCTGTTGCTGGCGGTCACGCTGCCCTTTGTAGGTGAGGCCGGCTGGATCAGGGAGGCCGCTATGGTGGCTGGGGTGGGAGCGCTGGCTGCGCTGGCCGTGCTCATCGCGCTCGCCCTGTGGCCCAACCAGGGACGGCGACTTTTGCGCACGCTGCTCTCCCATCTCCCGCGCATTGACGTCGAGCGGTGGATGGAGGTACTGGGTGGCCTCCTGGACGGGCTATCTGCGCTGCGCTCGGCCCGGCGTGTCGTTGGCCTATTGCTCTGGTCAGTCGTGGCCTGGGCCTTTGTCGTCGGGTACTATTGGGCCATCTTATGGGCTTTTCGCGACCAACCAGCGCTGGTCGAGGCAAGTTTCCTCACCTGTGCCATTGGGCTGGGCATGGCAGTGCCGGCGTCGCCCGGAGCGATGGGGGTGTTCCACGCCATCGCCAGGTACGCGCTGGTGTTGCCCTTTGGCGTGGACGCTGCTGATGCTGTTGTCATTGCCTTTGCTGCGCACACTTACCAGTATGTCATGATGGTCCTGCTGGGGCTGATCGGCCTGGCCCGGCAGAACCTCTCTCTCGGCCGGCTGCGGGCCGACGTTAAAGTGATTTGAGATTTGTTAATCTGAGATTGACGGCGTCGCACGGCGGTTGAAACCGCGTGCTACACCTGCAAAGTCGCACGGCGGTTAAAACCGCGTGCTACACCTGCAAAGTCGCCCTTCGGCGACTGGGACAGTCCACGCAGGTGGACTTGGCAGTAGTTGCCCGCGAATTTATTCGCCGGGCTTGGTGCGTGCGTGCTACACCTGCAAAGTCGCCCTTCGGCGACTGGGACAGTCCACGTAGGTGG
>CAYQTW010000152.1:0-7744 GCA_964420485.1 uncultured Anaerolineales bacterium | reverse complement strand
CAATTTGGTATTTCAGGCAGCCTGTTGTATAATCCCTGTGTCACCAATGTCATCGAGGTAAGGATTGTAAAGACCTGCCAGGTTTCCGCCCGAGCTTTTGTGAGCCAGATTCGACACGAAACAGTGTATTTCCGTTCGAAAGTGCCCCATAAAACCTGGCAGGTCTGGTTCTCATCTCTTGATGACATTGCCTGTATCACCACATATTGTTGCATGATACCCCGGATATACAAGGAGACAAACGTGAACACCAACCTGGAACAATTGAAAAAGCGTCTGGCCCAAGTATCTGACCTCGCCACCACGTCCGCTGTCCTGTCGTGGGATCAACAGGTGAATATGCCCCCCGGTGGCAACGAGACCCGCGCACACCAACTCGCGACGGTAGAAGCCCTCACGCACAACCTCTTCGTGGCCGACGAGACCGGTCAACTGCTGGAAGATGGAGCCGCCGAGATTGCCGGCCTGCCCTACGAGTCCGACGACGCCAGCCTGGTGCGCATAACCCGGCGCGAGTACGAGAAACTGCGCCGTGTGCCAGAATCACTCGTGGCCGAGCGCGCCCGCGCCTTTGCTCTGGCCTTTGAGGCCTGGGTGCAGGCCCGCGCCGAGTCCAATTTCGCCCACTTTCGGCCGCACATGGAGCGCGTTGTGGACCTCAGCATCCAGTACGCCGAGGCGTTGGGATACGAGGATTGCCTCTACGATGCTCTGTTGGACCGGTACGAACCAGAAATGACAACGGCGCAAGTGGGGCAGATTTTCGAGGAGATGAAAACCGGCCTGATTCCCCTCGTCCAGGCCATCGGCGAGCGCGGCCATCCAGTAGACGATGCCGTCTTTAACCAAGAGTACCCAGAGAAAGCCCAGTGGGACTTTGGCATGCTGGTGTTACGGGACATGGGCTTTGATTTTACGTATGGACGGCAGGACCGCTCCGCCCATCCCTTCACCACCGGCTTTTCCCCCCACGACGTGCGCATCACTACGCGCATCCTGCCAGACCGCTTCCAGTCGGCCCTCTTTGGCACCGTCCACGAGGGGGGGCACGCGCTCTATGAACAGGGAATGCGCATCGAAATCAGTCGCACCCCCCTCTTCGACGGTGCATCCTTCGGCATCCACGAGTCCCAGTCCCGCCTGTGGGAAAACATCGTCGCCCGCAGCCGCGACTTTTGGGTGCATTACTTTCCCAAGCTGCGCGAGTTCTTCCCCCAGCAACTATCGTGGGTAGACCTGGACACCTTTCACCGGGCTATCAACAAGGTGGAGCCGTCGCTCGTCCGCGTCGAGGCCGATGAAGCGACTTACAATCTACACATCTTTTTGCGCTTCGAGTTGGAGCAGGAACTATTGGAGGGACGGCTGGCAGTGGCCGACCTGCCGCAGGCGTGGAACGCGAAAATGCAAGATTACCTGGGCGTCACACCAGCCAACGACGCCCAAGGAGTGCTCCAGGACGTTCACTGGGCCGACGGCTACCTGGGTTACTTTCCCACCTACGCCCTCGGGAATCTGCTCTCGGTACAATTCTACAACCAGGCGTTGGAAGAGATACCCGACCTGCCGGAGCAGATCGCGCGAGGGCAGTTCAGCGCGCTACTGACCTGGCTGCGAGATAACATCCACACCCACGGCAGAAAATTCACGCCCGCCGAACTGGTGCAGCGCGTCACCGGCAAGGAGATGAGCGCCGCTCCCTTCCTGGCCTACCTGCGGGAAAAGTACGCCGGGATTTATGGATTATAGGAATTGGAGATTAAAGATTGAATACTATCGAACACACCATCCGCTCTCACCGCCTCTCCGGCCTGGAGGAACACTTGCCGGAGGAATTTGTCCTGCCCCACTACGGCGGTTACTCCATCGCTAACCTCCCCGCCACCGTCGCCCGGCTGCTAGGCGTGGAACTGCCCGACGCTGCACCGCCACTTCCCACGCACCTCTGGGCCGACCTGACCTCTGGCATGCACCGCGTCGTGCTCGTCCTGCTTGATGCAGTGGGCTATCTGCAACTCGAGCGTAATCTGGCCGAGGAGGACTCCGCCTTCCGCCGTCTGGCCCAGGCGGGCCGTCTCGTGCCCCTCACCTCCGTCTTTCCCTCCACCACCGTCGCCGCGCTGACCTCGCTCTGGACCGGGCGGGCGCCCCTCGGCCACGGATTTATCGGCACTCGACTGTTGCTTCCCGAACAAGGAGTACTGGCCGACATGCTGCACCTCAGCCCCACCGTCCACGAGCAGACTGAGGAACTGGTGGACTGGGGCTGGGAGCCAGACAAGTTCGTCACCGTGCCCAGCCTGGCTCAACAGTTGAACGCTGGCGGAGTGGAGACCGTCGCCCACACTTACTTGCCCCATCTGGCAGGCAGCCTCACTCGCATCTTTTTGCGTGGAATGGCCGAGACGCAAGGCTACGTCGGCTTTGGCGACCTGTGGATCAATCTGCGGCGCACGCTCGTCCGGCGGCAGAACCAGCGCCTCTTCGTCAGCGCCTACTGGGGTAGCACCGACACTGTCGCCCACCTCTACGGGCCAGAGTCGGAACCTTTCCGGGCCGAACTGCACCATCTGGCCCGCTCTTTGGAGGAGAACTTGCTATCTCCTCTCCCGGCGGCAGCGCGGGAAGGAACGCTGATGATCTTGGTCGCCGATCACGGCCAAATCACGACACCGCCCGAGCGGGTGGTTTACCTCTCCGACCACCCCACCCTGCAGCAGACGCTACTCCTCCCCCCGGCCGGCGAGTCGCGCGCCGCCTACCTCTACGTCCGCCCCGGCCAGGCCGAACGCTTGCGCGCCTACGTCGCCGAGCACCTGGCCGGCCGCTTTATGCTCCTGGAGATGGAGCGGGCACTGGCAGCGGGGCTCTTTGGCCCCGACGAGCCCACCCCCGACGTGCGGGCCCGCCTGGGCGACTTTTTGCTCCTGGCGCAGGACAACAGCAGGCTAATGGTCAAGGAAAAACCTGTGCCATTCCACGGCCACCACGGCAGCCTGACGCCGGAGGAGATGCTCGTACCACTGCTGATGGTGCGGCTGGACGAGATTTGAGATTTGAGATTTGGAGGTAGAAATTTGAAAACAGAATCACACATCCCATTGCCCCCGCCGCGCACCAGCGGGCCAATGTCGCTAGAGGCCGCCATCGCCCAGCGCCGCTCCGTGCGCCGCTACGCTCAGGGTGACTTGAGTCTGGAGCAGATTGGGCAACTATTGTGGGCCGCGCAGGGCATCACCGGCGGCAAAGAGGCCCTGCGTGCCGCTCCCTCGGCTGGTGGATGCCATCCGCTCGAGTTCTACGTCTGCCGCGCCGACGGCATGTGGCACTATGAGCCGCAAGGTCACTGTCTGGCGCGCCACCTGGAGCGAGACGTGCGGGGTGAACTGGCGCGCGCCGCAGGCGGACAGCAGTTCGTCGCCCAGGCCGCGTGTGTGTTCGCCATCAGCGCCGTCTTTGAGCGCACCACCCGGCGCTACGGGGAGCGAGGGCGCCTGCGCTATGTGCTGATGGACATCGGTCACGCGGCCGGCAACCTGCTCCTGCAGGCCGTCGCGCTGGGGCTGGCGAGCGTGCCCGTTGGCGCGTTCGATGACGCTGCTGTCAAGCAGGTGTTGGCCCTCCCACGGCAGGAGGAGCCGATGTACATCCTGCCCGTCGGCCATCCAGGATAGGGATGATTTGAGAGTATTCATTTACCGGGAATTGCTGCATCGGATGGAAAGCGGATAAACGGATACGCCTCGCTCCTATCTGCTTATCCGCTGCCTATCCGTTGCACCAGGCTCAATTGACCGTTCCACTCGTCTGTGTTACACTAGCCCTATGCAGCACAAGAACCCTGCGCCACATCGTAATACTGAACCTGCCATTCCCTTGGAAATGAGGGCCAGTTTCTTGACCCTGGTTGCCGTAGCCGTTCTGGGAGCAGTCGGTATCCTGCTCACTGGGCCAGAGGCGATCGTTCCCCTGATCGGCCTGCTTGCCATTGGCTTGACGCTCAACCTGGCGCTCTTTTGGCTGGAACGCAGGAGTGGCCCTTTGCATTTCTGGGAATGGGTCGCCCGCCTGGGCAATCTGGCCCTCATCACGGCCGGCCTCCACATCTCGTGGGGACTGTCCAGCCCCTATCTTCCCCTGTACGCCATCTACATCGTCACAGGGGCACTGCGCTATGGCCGCCGGGGAGCCACGCGATGCGTCGTGCTTGCAGTGGTATCGCTGCTGGCACTCCTGGCACTGGGGCACTCACTGGCCCTGGAGCCACTGGTGCGCCTGGCAATCAACGTCGGGTTGCTGGTGTTGACCGGCATAGTGGCCGGGTCGCTGGGACAACGCCACATTGACGCCGTGCAGGCTATCGAGCGTCGCGCCGAGGAACTGGCAGTTCTCAACGAGATGGGACGCGCTATCAACGCCCGCCTCGAGGTAGACCGCCTCCTGGAAGAGATCCGCCGCCAGGCAGGACAACTGATGGACGTGAGCAATTTTTACGTCGCGCTGCTGGACGAGGAGACAGGCCAACTCGTCTTTCCCCTGTTCTATCGCCACGGACAACGAGAACAAGTGCCGCCCCAGAACCACGACGAGGGGCTCACCGGACACGTCGTCCACACACGAGAACCGTTGCTGCTAGTCAATGCGCCAGAAGAAGTCACCTGTCGGGGATTGAAATACCTTGGCCCCCCCTGCTGTTCCTGGCTTGGGGTGCCAATGATCGTGGGAGAGAGAGTGCTGGGCGTCATCACAGTCCAGAGTTATGACCGGCCCCACGTTTTCGACAGCGGAGACGCGGAAATCCTGCAGACGATTGCCGCGCAGGCAGCCGTCGCGTTGGAGAACGCCCGGTTGTACCAGGAAACCAACCGGCGGGCCGAGCAGTTACGCCACGCCTACGAGAAACTAGAGGCCCTCGACCGCCAGAGGACCGAGTTCGTACAGCACGTCTCCCACGACCTGCGAGCGCCGCTGACGTTCATCAGAGCGCCTGTCGAACTGATGCTCATGGGTGAGCAAGGGCCTCTGACCAAGCAGCAGCGGGAAAGCCTGGAGGCCATGCTGAAGAATACCCACCGGTTGGCGCGCCTGGCAGAAGATATCATCACGCTGGAGCGTCCACAACTCGACCCAAACACGCTGGTGCCCACTTCGTTACCTGCCCTGGCGCGGGCCGCACTGCAAGCCGTAGAAGCGGTGGCCACAGCCGCCAACATCACTCTCCGCACCGAGATACCCGATCACATCCTCCAAGTGTCAGCCGACCCCAGGCGGCTGATGCGGGTTTTCGACAACCTGCTCAGCAACGCCATAAAATACAGTCCCGACGGGGGCACAGTGACGGTGAGCATAAAAGACGTGGGCGACGCCATCCAGATAAAAGTCAAGGACGAGGGGATTGGCATTCCCAAAGAGGCTCAAGCACACGTCTTTGAACGTTTCTACCGGGTGGACCCTTCGAGGCCATGCCGCTTCGGCAGCGTGGGCCTGGGGCTCACGGTCGTCAAAGAGTTAGTGCAAGCCCACGGCGGCAAAGTGTGGGTAGAAAGCGAGGTCGGTCAAGGCAGCGCCTTTTGCTTCACGGTGCCAAAGAGCGCGAGAGTAGACTAACTTTGCGTTGGACGCCGCAACTTGTTGGCGTCCTGGGCTGGCAAAGACGCAGTTGGCGCCGTTGGCTTTGGCAGCGCGACCACCGTAACAAGTTACGGCATCCAGAAAAGGAGAGATAACCAGATGATAAACGATGAGGAACTGAACCGTCTGCGGGCCGTCAAGACGGCTTACGAGGCCGACCTGATGCGCAAGATCCACGTCGTCGGCGTGGGAATTGGACTCCGGCAGATAGAAGGAAAACCGACCGGCGAGCCGGCCATCGTCGTCTCGGTAGTTCAAAAAGTGCCTCCCTCCCAACTCGATCCTGGCGACGTGATACCGCGCGAATTAGAAGGCATACCCGTGGACGTCCAGGCCGTGGGTACACTGCGGGCGTTTTAGTCGTAAGTAGAAAACAAGATAGGAGAGGAATAGGATGACCGCAGAACTGATGGCTCAGGTAAAACAAGTCAAGGGCGCATACGTTCACGATTTATTGAACAAACGTAACATCGTGGGAGTGGGCCTCGGCTACAAGATCAGCCAGGGCGTCAACACGGGGGAACTGAGCCTCATCGTCTCGGTCACGCGCAAGGTGGCCCCCTCGGCTCTGACAGCGCAAGACCTGGTGCCTCGGACGCTCGACAGCGTCAAGACGGACGTGGTGGAGACGGGCGTGCTGCGTGCCTTTGAGCGCCGTCCTGAGCCTGTCGAAGGGCTGGGTCCCCGCGACCGTTGGCGGCCCGTCGTCCCGCCCGGCGTCACGATCGGCCACCACCGTATCACTGCCGGAACCTTTGGCTGCCTGGTGCGGAGGAGGGGCGACGTGTTTATCCTATCAAACAACCACGTGCTCGCCGATTGCAACCGGGGACAGGAGGGAGACGCCATCCTCCAGCCGGGCGCGGCCGATGGCGGCACGAGCGACGATCGCATCGCCACGTTGGCCAATTACGTGCCCCTCGACTTTGGCACTGCCCCGTCAGAGTGCTCCATCGCCGACTTGTCGGCTAAACTGCTGAATTATGCCGCCGGGGCGTTTGGCTCACGCCACCAACTCCAGGTGGTGAAACAGACCGAGGGGGTCAATCTGGTGGATGCCGCGCTGGCCCGTCCTCTCGCGCCAGACCTGGTGAGCAAGAAGATCCTCTACATCGGCGTGCCGGTCGGGATTGGCACGGCCACGCTGGGGACGGAGGTACAAAAGTCGGGGCGCACGACCGGTCACACCCAGGGCGTCATCACCCAGATTGACGCCACCGTGCGCGTTGACTACAATGGGTCTACGGCCATCTTTACCAACCAACTGCTCGCCAGCCCAATGAGCCAGCCCGGCGATTCGGGATCGGCAGTGCTGGATATGGACAGGCGAGTCGTGGGGCTGCTCTTTGCCGGCTCAGACGCCACCACGATCATTAACCCTATTGACGCGGTGCTCGCGGCGCTGAACGTGCAAGTGGTGCTCTAGCAACATCATGAGGCACGCAACAGTTCGGTCTTGCCCACCCGCCGACGACCGTAGAGGACATACAGTTCCGCCTGCTTTGATTTATGACTCCGCCTTGACTCGTAGTATTCCGTTTCCTCGCAATTGCCCATCACGGACTCGTCATCATCGTCACCGCCCACACCGCCCGGTCGTCCAGGGCCACCAGGTAGCCCTGGGTGGGGAGAGAGACCTTTAACAGCAGCCCGGTCTGCATCGGCTGGACGAGGAGAATCGCCGCCGTCTCGGGCCCCGCCGGCCAGCCCACCTGACCCTCCAGTTCGTTGACGCACCACACCTTGCCGAAACCGCGAATAGGCAGTTGATATCCGGCGGGCGGCGTCATTCCGGCGCAATCCGGATGCACATCTGGCTGGCCTTCTGCCCACGTATCTGTGTACGCCAGGAGCATACCCTCGGAAGCGTTCATGTCCTGCCCGACGATCACATAGATCTCCTTGTTGTCGGAGCGCCAGATCATCAGACTGCGGAAATGGGTGTGCGGGTTAGGAGCCCAGAACTCTTGCAAGGCTCCGGGGATGGTAAAAGCGGGGGTAGTGGGACAACCCAAATCGTAGCCGAGAGCCTCCGCGTGGTCCAGGATCGGCGCCAATACCGGGTCGGGGTCCACACAGGGGCCGGGGGTAGGAGTCGTGGTCGGTGTGGGTG
>CAYQTW010000151.1:0-7745 GCA_964420485.1 uncultured Anaerolineales bacterium | reverse complement strand
TCCGCTGCCTATCTGTTGCACCAAGCTCACAAGACGGTAAACACATACTTTTCACTTATATCATTCCGCTGGCGAGTAGCACGGTAAAGGTCATCAGGAACCAGTGGATCAAGAATGGATAAATGAACGAGCGCGTGCGCCAGGCGACGTAGCCAAACGCGCTGCCGCCAAAGATGCAACTCAGCACTTCCAGTTCTGGCTTGCCAAAGTGGGCGATGGTGAAAGGGACGGCCTGGAGCACGATGGCGCAGGGGCCACAGACCGGGTAGAGCGCAAAGAGCAAGAAACCGCGAAACAGAAATTCCCAACCAAAGAGATCGGCGGCGGCGTAGAGCGGCAGGGGGATGGGAGAATCGGCCAGCGGCGCATAGTAGCCCCGGAACGCCTCGGTGCGGGCCAGAAACGTCATCACAAGCGCCATCCCACCGCAGCCCGCTGCCGTGAGCGCCAGTCCCGCTTTCCAATCGCCCAGTTGGAAGCCGTACCTGGCGGGCGACTCGCGAAAGACGAGCAGGATGACCAGCAGCGGCACGCCCAGGTACAAGAGCAGCCGGTCGTAGGCATTATGGGTAAAAATATGGCGATAGCGCTCCACCACCAGCATCAGCGTGGAGACGACGATGGCGGTGATGGGTTTCCAGTCCATACGGAGTTGGTCAAGGCGCATAGTTTACCCCGGAAGGCGTGTGATCTATCGTTCCCCCCGCACCTCGGCCGCCAGTCGCTCAAAGAACGCGACCATGTAAGCATGGCGCTCCTCGGCGATGGCCTTGCCGGTCGGGGTGAACAGTCGCTCTTTGAGACGCGAGAGTTTGACGACGAACTCGTGGACGGGAGTATGCTCGGCCGGGTCGTCCCCCTCCTCCAGCCAGCGGGTCACGTCTACGGCCTCGACGGGAGCCCACAGTCGCTGCCCATGCGCGCCGCCGTAGGCAAAGGCCCGCGCCACCCCCACCGCGCCGATGGCGTCCAGTTTGTCGGCGTCGAAGAGCACCTGTGCTTCCAGTAGAGGCGCGGTAACCGCGCCCCTACCCAGGCCGGTGCGGAAGCGATGGGCGGCGATAGCGTGAGCCACGGCCTCCACCTTTGCAGGAGACAACCCAGCGCCGGCTCTTCCAGGCCGGTGCCCGGCCAATATCTCCCGCGCCCGGCCGGCAGCGTGGGCGGCGTGGTCGAGCCCAGCCGCCTCGGCCTGTTCTCGCTCCACGTCGTGCAGGAGCGCCGCCGCCCGCACCACCTCCAGGTCGGCTCCCTCCGCCCGCCCGATGCGCTCCGCCAGCGCCAGCACCCGCAGTACGTGGTCAAAGTCATGCACCGCGTCGGCGCCCTCGTAGTAGCGTCGTGCTGCGGCAATGGTGATCATGCATCTCGCCTTTGTGTCAATAGTTCTGGACTGACCGAGAGCAATTGGTAAACCTCGTTCACGTCGTGGCGGGTGAGCAGGCCGAGAAACTGCTCCCCATCCATCACGGGCAACGCATCAAGTCCGGCCTCCGCCACCAGCCGGTGGACTTGGAACAGTTCATCGTCAAGCCCGACGGTAGGAAATTCTGTCCGCATGACTGCGCGCACTGGCGTCTCCGGCTGGCGCTGCTTGAGGGCCCGGATCACGTCAGTGTGCGTGAGCAGGCCCACCAGACGCTCCCCATCGCAAACGGGAAAGTCGGCCTGGAAACTTTCGAGCGTGAGGTCGGCGGCGCGGCTGACCGGATCATCAGGAGAGAGAGCCAGGGCACGGCGGGAAAAGGCCTGACGCACTCGCAGGCCCCGAAGCACGCCCCTGACGTGGACCATCTGCCCTTCCTGGGCCGCCCCAGAATACACAAAGATCGCGATCAGAACCCACAAAAAGTTACTGGTCAGCAGACCCGCCAGGCCCATAATCCAGGCCAGTCCCTGGCCCACATTGACGGCCAGCGCTGTGGCGCGGGCGTGAGGCATCACCGTCGCCAGCAGCGCGCGCAGCACCCGCCCGCCGTCCATCGGAAACGCGGGGATGAGGTTGAAGGCGGCCAGTGAGAGGTTGGTGATGATGAGGTAAGGGAGGGTATCCTGCCAGCCCAGGTGCGTGGGATTTGTCAGCAGTCCCCACGAGTTGCGGACTAGATTCACGGGGAATAGTAGGCCGACCACGATCAACGCCCCGGCGATGACGACGTTGCTCAACGGGCCGGCGATGGCTATGAGGAACTCTTGAGTCGGGCCTTCGGGCATACGCTCCATCTGGGCGACGCCACCCAACGGCAGGAGGACGATGTCGCGCACGGGAAAGCCCATGTGCACCGCCACCAGGCTGTGTGCCAGTTCGTGGAGGACGACACAAATGAACAAAAGGAGTGTGACGACGATGCCAAAGGCAGCACCTGAGAGCGAGAAACCGCCCGTGCTCAGAAAGCCGAACTGCACGGCGGCCAACACCAGAATCAGCGGAAAGGTGACGTGCATCTTGATCTCGATGCCACGCACAGTGAACAGTTTTATGCCACTCATTTCGCTCCTTTCACGTTTGACGTTTTACGTATTCAGCATAATAACACATTGCCACGGGTGTGTAAATCACATACGATATTCTTCGCCTTCGCTGCGCTCCGGCTCAGAATGACAGGTTACGATCTGGGATACTTTAAATTCTGGAACATTCTCACTCCAGCCCCTCCCGCGTCTCCTCTACCACCTGATCCACCACGGCCCGCAAGTCCCCCGTCTGGCGGTAGACGGCCAGTTGACGGTCGGCGCTGGTGCCCTGGCGCAGGATGGTGCGGGCGTATTCGACTTCTGCCCGGCTTCCCAGTTCATCCACTACGTCGTCCACCCAGGTCAACAGTTCCTCGACCAGCACGGGGAACGGTATTTCTTCCACCTTGCCGAAATCAATCAGTTTCCCCGCGATGCCGTAACGCACCGCCCGCCACTTGTTCTCGTCGAGCAGATGTTTGCGGTACAGCCGCCAGGTCTGGTTGGCCTGCCGCAGGCGCACCAGTTTGGCCACGATGGCCTGCACCAGCGCGGTCAGGCACAGCGTCTCCTCCACCCGCGTGCACATATCGGGGATGCGCACCTCCAGCGTGGGGAATTTTTCGCTGGGGCGCACGTCCCACCAGATGTGGGTGGGCTCGTCAATGCTGCCCGTTGCCAACAGCGTGTCCACAGTTCTGCGGTAGTCGGCGTAGGAGATGAACTGCTGCGGGATGCCGGTGCGGGGCAGGCTCTCAAAGACGACGCTGCGGTAGGACTTTAACCCCGTGTCCCGACCGTGCCAGAAGGGAGAACTGGTCGAGAGGGCCAGAAGGTGGGGCAAAAAGTAGCGTGTCTGGTTCATCACCTCGATCAGCAGTTCCCGATCCTCGATGCCGATGTGGACGTGCATGCCAAAGATCAACAGCCGCCGCCCCACGTCCTGCAGGAAGCGGGCCAGTTCGGGGTAGCGGCCAAAGGGGGAAACCTCTTGCCGCGCCCAGGAAGAAAAGGGATGCGTGCCCGCCGCCGCCACCCACAGCCCCTCCTGTTCGGCCAGTTCACAGATCGAGCGGCGCATACGGATCACTTCGCGACGCGCCTCCTGGATGTTATGGCAGATGCGCGTGCCCGCCTCCACCTGCGATTGCAGGAACTCGGGGCGGATCTGGTCGGGCAGCACCGTCTGGCCCTCCTCGAGGAATCGCTGCACGTAGGAGCGCACCTCCCGCGTGGCGGGGTCAATGATCTGATATTCCTCTTCGATGCCGATGGTCAGGGATGGAGTGATCATGATTTGGCTCTGTGTGTATCAATTATACCACATTCCCAGGCTACCCCAAAATGAGAGCGCGTCCACTTGCCCTTCTGCCGGGACGTAGTACAATTCCGCTATGCTCACCGTCAGCCTGGCTCGTTGTCCCACCTACGATCTGCCTCAAGTCGAGGCCGCCCTGCGCCACCTGCTGGAACCGCTGGGCGGCATGGGCGCGTTCGTCGAGCCGGGCCAGCGCGTGCTGCTCAAACCCAACCTGCTGATACCGGCCCGGCCGGAGCGGGCCATCACGACCCACCCCGCCGTCGTCGAGGCGATGATAAACCTGGTGCGGGAGGCCGGGGGAGAGCCATTCATCGCCGACAGCCCCGGCGGCCCGCTGCACAACCCGCCCGGCATGCGCCGCGTGTATCGGGATACAGGTCTCAAAGAAGTGGCCGACCGAACCGGGGTGCCACTGCACTATGACGCCACCGCCGTCCAGGTGTCCACGCCCGACGGCGTACTGCTCAAGCGCCTCGACCTGCTCAAGGTGTGGCAGGAGGCCGACGTCGTCATCGCGCTGCCCAAACTAAAGACGCACGGCCTCACCACCATCACCGGCGCAACCAAGATCCTCTTTGGGCTGGTGCCCGGCCTGACCAAATCCGGCTACCATTCCAAGTTAGCCGACCTGGACCGCTTTTGCGACATGTTGCTCGACATTGTGGCCTGCGTGCGGCCGGCGCTCTTTGTGATGGATGGGATTCTGGCGATGGAGGGAAATGGCCCCAGTCTCCAGGGAAGCCCCCGGCAGGTCGGCGTGTTGCTGGCCGGCCAGGACGCCGTGGCCATGGATGCGGTCGTCTGCCAGATCATTGGTCTGGATCCCGACCGTCTCCCGCTGTTCCGCGCGGCGGCGCGGCGGGGGTGGTGGCCGGCGGAGGTCACGGTGGCGGGCCCGCCGGTGGCCGACGTCGCCATACCGGACTTTTGCCTGCCCGACACCCCCCAAGTGGCCACGGGGCGCACCGGTCGCACCTGGCTATCCCGGTTTGCAACCCACGTGCTCACCCCACGTCTCGTGCCCCAACGCGAACGCTGCACGGCCTGCCGCACCTGCGTGCGCATCTGTCCCCAGCAGGCCATCACCATCGTGGACCGGCTGGCCGTCGTGGACGACGCACGCTGTATCCGCTGCTACTGCTGCCAAGAGGTCTGTCCCGAAGCGGCAATTGACCTCGAGTTCTCCCGACTGGGACGGCTGGTACGCTGGAGTGGAGTACTCGGACGATTAGAGTAGAGAATGGAGGATGGAAGAATGACTGATACAGTGATAGAACAATCCATAGGAGTCGTGACCGACAGCAGTTGCGATCTCCCGCGACGGCTGGTGGAGCAATTCAAGATCGCCGTGGTGCCGTTGGTCGTGCGCTTTGGGATCGAGGTCTACCGCGACGGGGAGTTGTCGCCGGAAGAGTTCTGGGAAAAGTCCACCGAAATATGTCCCCCGCACACTTCGCAGCCCTCGGTCGGCACGTTCGAGGAAGCCTTTGGGCGATTGGTCGCGCAGGGGAAGCAGGTGCTATGCCTGACCATCACAGGCAAGCACAGTGGCACATTCAACGCGGCCCGCCTGGCCGCCCAACGCTTTGGAGAGGCGGTGCAGGTCTTTGATTCCCATTCGCTTTCCCTGGGCCTGGGGGTACAAACCCTGGCGGCGGTCCAGGCTGCGCGGGCCGGGCGCTCAATGCAGGAGATTCTCACACTACTGGAGGATGTGCGGGCGCGCATGCGTCTGACAATAGTGCTGGATACGCTGGAAAACCTGCGACGCGGGGGACGGGCTGATGGGTTCATCGTCATCGCAGACCGGATGGCACGGGCGCTCAACGTCAAAGTCATCATCAACGTGGTGGAGGGGCAACTGCGGCTGATGGGCGCGGCCCGCTCGTTTCGGAGCGCACTGAAGCGTGTGATGAAGCAAGTTGAACAACTGGGGCCATTGGAGCATCTGGCAGTGGTACACACACGCGCGCAGGAGATGGCGGAAGGGATGGCCGACCGCTTGGCGGAGCGTTTCGGTTTCCCCAGGGAGCGTGTGTGGGTACAAGAGACGGGGGCAGCGCTGGCCTCCCACGCCGGCACGGGCGTCATCGGCGTCCTGGCGGTGCCTGTCAGTTGCGACTAGGAAAACGGGAGCGGCTGTGAGCAAAGTGATGGTCGTGGAAGATGAACCGACTTTGCTAGAGACGCTGGAATATAACCTGACCCGCCAGGGCTACCAGGTCTGTACCGCCGCCGACGGCCCCACGGCATTGGGGGTGGCGCGACGGGAGCGCCCGGACGCCATCCTGCTAGACATCATGCTCCCCGGCCTGGATGGCTTCGAGGTCTGCCGCATCCTGCGCCAGGAGATGAGCGTGCCCATTCTTATGCTCACCGCCCGTACAGACGAGGTGGACAAGGTGGTGGGGCTTGAGGTGGGCGCCGATGACTACCTGACCAAGCCCTTTAGCATGCGCGAACTCTTGGCCCGGGTCAAGGCCCTCCTGCGGCGGGTGCGCCTCGACCGGGAGGAACTGGCGGCAGCCGGCGAGATGGCCCAAACTGACCAACTGACCTCTGGAGACCTGGTCATAGACCTGGCCCGCCACCAGGTACTATGCCGGGGAGAGCCGCTGCGCCTCAAGCCCAAAGAGTACGACTTGCTTGTCTTTCTGGCACGAAACAAGGGACTGGTTCTCTCCCGCGACCTGATATTGGAGCGGGTTTGGGGCTGGGACTTTGGCGGCGGCAGCCGCACCGTGGACGTACACGTGCGTTGGCTGCGCGAAAAGATCGAGCCTGACCCCGCTCACCCCACCCGCATCGTCACCGTGCGCACCGTCGGCTACCGTTTCGAGGGATAGCCGATGTTCCATACCATCCGCTGGCGCATCGCCGTTCCCTACGTCGCTCTCATCCTGCTGGCGATGGCGGCGCTGACCGTCTACTTTTCCGGCTTTGTGCGCCAGACCTACCTGGCCGACCTGCGTGCTCAGTTGACAGGCGAGGCCCGGTTGGCGGGCGAAGCCATCGCGCCTATACTGGCCGATGGGGGCATGGTCGAAACCATTGACCCCCTGGCCAAGCGCTGGGGCGAGTTGCTGGCAGCCCGCGTGACGATCATCCGCGCCGACGGCGTGGTGCTGGGTGATTCCCACGAGCAGCCGGCGGCGATGGAGAACCACCTGGGCCGGCCAGAAGTGCAACAAGCGCTGGCCGATGGTGTGGGAATCAGCACCCGCCACAGCCGGACGATGGGCTACGAGATGATGTATGCCGCCGTTCCCGTGGAGGCTGGCGGGCGAGTGCTGGGGATCGCCCGCGTGGCGCTCCCCCTGACGCGGATTGAGACCGGTGTGGCCCGTCTCCGCCGCACTGTCGTGGTTGCCTCTCTGCTCACGGTCGTGCTGGCCGGTTTGCTGGCCCTGTTCATCGCCGGGCAACTGGCCCGCCCACTGCGTGACCTGGCTCACCTGGCCGGACGTATGGCGCGCGGCGACCTGGATGGACGTATCCACCCCTCCTCCCAGGATGAAGTGGGCCGGCTGGCCGACGCCTTTAACCGCATGGCAACCGAGATTCAGATGCAGATCGAGGCCCTGGCGGACCAACGAAACGCGCTGAGCGCCGTGTTGACCCACATGGCGGACGGCGTCATCATCACCGACGATGAAGGGCGGGTGCGATTGGTGAATCCCGCCGCCGCCCAAATGCTCAGTTTTCCCTCGGATTCAGCCATCGGCAAGAGTTTCGTCGCCGTGGCCCGCGATCACCAGGCGGTCCAGGTCTGGCAGAGATGCCGGGAGAGCGGCGAGGAACAGAGCGAGACGGTAGAGATGGCGGGGCGCGGCCCTTTCCTGCGCGTGATCGCCACCTCCCTGCAAGATGCACCTCAGAGCGGCTACCTGGTGCTGCTCCAGAACCTGAGCCAGATACGGCGGCTGGAGACGGTGCGCCGCGACTTTATCAGCAACATCTCCCACGAACT
>CAYQTW010000150.1:0-7749 GCA_964420485.1 uncultured Anaerolineales bacterium | reverse complement strand
TGCGCCTACGCTGCGGCTGACTTGGCGGGAGGTATGCGCGTCCAATACCCGCCCGGCGTGCGCATCGTCGAGGTGCCCTGTTCGGGCCGGGTGGAGGTGACGGAGATACTGCACGCCTTTGAGCGCGGCGTGGACGGCGTGATGGTGGCTGGTTGACTGGAGGGCGACTGCCATTACCTGGAAGGTAATGTAAACGCCAAACGGAGAGTAAAGTACATCGCCGGCCTGCTCGACCAGATCGGGTTGGGCGGGGAGCGCGTCGCTATGGTGAATGTATCCGCGGCGATGGGAGCGCAGTTCGCAGAGATGGTGACAGAGATGACGGAGAAGGTGCGGGAGTTGGGGCCTAACCCGCTCTACGCGATATGCAATACGAACGGAGGTCGTAATGATAATAGGTGAACAGAAACCGCTTGAGGAAATTATGGGACTGCTGGGCGATGCCCGCAAGGTGCTGCTCGTGGGCTGCGGCACCTGCGTGACCGTCTGCTTTGCCGGAGGCGAGAAAGAGGTCGGCATCCTGGCCTCGGCGCTGCGGATGAAGAGCAAACTGGACGGCCACCCGATGGAGGTGGACGAGGTCACGGTGCAGCGCCAGTGCGAGTGGGAATACATTGACCCGCTAGGGGAGCAACTGAAGGAGTACGATGTTGTCCTCAGCCTGGCTTGCGGCATCGGCGTGCAGGCGATGAACGAGCGCTTCCCCGATATGTTCACGCTGCCAGGACTCAACACCACCTTCCTGGGCCTGCCGGAAGAGCAGGGGGTATGGGAGGAGCGCTGCCAAGCCTGTGGCAACTGCGTCCTGGGCCTGACGTTTGGCATCTGTCCCATCGCCCGCTGCTCCAAGCAGTTGCTCAATGGGCCATGCGGCGGCTCCCAGGATGGGGTGTGCGAGATAGACCCCGACGTGCCCTGTGCCTGGCAACTGATCTATGACCGGGCGGTGGCGCTGGGGAGGGAGGAGCAACTGCTAGAGATTCAGCCCCCCAAGGATTGGTCGAGTAGCCGCGACGGTGGCCCGCGCAAGATCGTGCGCGAGGACCTGCGGCTGGTGGAAGCGGAGTGAGGTGAACAATGGCAGAAGAACGAACGAACCCAACACCGGATCTTGAGGCCGGTGGGATGACACCGGATCTTGAGGCCGGTGGGAACGGCTTCAGGTCTGGCAGTAACCTGGAAAAAGTCCTGCGAGCGGGCCACTTTGCAGTGACAGGGGAACTAGGCCCACCACAAGGAGCCGACCCGGAGGTAATCCGCCGCAAGGCGCACTTGCTCGAGGGCGCGGTGGACGCGGTCAACATCACCGATAATCAGACCGCCATCGTCCGCATGTCCAGCATCGCTGCGGGTGTGCTGGCGATGCGGGAGGGATTGGAGCCGGTGGTGCAGATGACCTGCCGGGACCGCAACCGTCTGGCGATTCAAGCCGACCTGCTAGGGGCCTACGCGCTGGGGATGCGCAACCTGCTGTGCCTGACCGGCGACCATCAGAGTTTCGGCAACCACCCCACGGCCAAAAACGTGCACGACCTGGACTCGGTCCAGTTGGTCCGCATGATTAGAGATATGCGGGACGAGGCCCTGTTCCAGTGTGGGGATGAGATCAAGGCGATGGAGCCACGTTTCTTCATTGGTGCGGCCTCCAATCCCTTTGGCGATCCCTTCGATTTCCGCCCCTACCGGCTGGCCAAGAAAGTCGCCGCCGGGGCTGATTTCATCCAGACCCAATTGATCTATGACATTCCCCGCTTCCGCGAGTTCATGAAGCGGGTGGTGGATATGGGGCTGCACGAAAAAGTCTACATCCTGGCCGGCGTCGGTCCCCTCAAATCCTCCGGCATGGCACGCTACATGCGCGACCAGGTGCCGGGGATGATCGTGCAGGACGAGTACGTGGACCGGATGCGGGCGGCTCTCAAGGGTATCCCCAAAGAGGAAAAAGCCCGGCGCAGGGAGGCGTTGAGGTCTACCGGCATCCAGATTTGCATCGAACAGATTCAGGAACTGCGCGAGATTGAGGGAGTGGCCGGTATACATATCATGGCCATTGAGTGGGAGGCGGCGGTGCGACCTATCGTCGAAGGGGCTGGCCTATTGCCACGCCCGACGCTCCCCGCCCCCCACTCCGGGGGGGGAGGAGTGTGAAGGACATGGCGATCACGTTGAGTACCGATCTGGCCAAGTTCGTCCGCGAGGAATGTGGCGAGAACGTCTACCTGTGCTACCAGTGTGAGAAATGTTCCTCCGGTTGCCCCACCGTCCCGGCCATGCGCTACCGCCCGGCGCAGATGATGCGCTTGGCGCAGTTTGGGCTGGGAGACGTGTTGGCTACCGACGCCAGTATCTGGCGCTGCACGAACTGTGATAACTGCACCGTCCATTGTCCCCACGGCATCAGCGTGCGCCGCCTGGTGGAGGTGATGCGCCAGAAAGTGATGCAGGACTATTTGACGCAGGGACCGGACATGTTGGACGGAGATGAGGCGCTGCGCACAGGGATGCAGGCTCTCGGCGCATTAGGTGAACGTATCGGCACGTACTATAACGTCTCCGGCGAGGATAATGCCTCTCGTCTGGCCTGGACCGACAACCTGGCGGAGAAGCCGGAGGGACTCGTCCGCAACGCTCAAGCCGAGTTGGTTTACTTTGTGGGCTGTGTCTCGGCCATGTTCCCCATGAGTTATGGCATCCCCCAGAGTTTCGCCACCGTGTTGAGCCGCGCTGGTGTCAGTTTCACCACCCTGGGCAGCGACGAGCAGTGCTGTGGCTTCCCCTTGTTGATGGCTGGCCAACTGAAGCAGGCAGAAACGCTCATCCGCCACAACGTCGAGCAGGTGCGGGCGTTGGGAGTGCCCCTGCTGGTCACTACTTGTCCTTCCTGCTACCACATGTGGCGGCACACCTATCCAGAGGTACTCGGTGAGCCGCTGGGCTTTGAGGTGGTGCATGCCGTGGAGGTGTTGCGCGACCTGATCGTCGGCCCAGAACCATCTGTTTACGGCGGTGCCCAGCGATTAGAGTTGCAGGAGCCCAGGCGCACCGGCGTGGTCACTTATCACGACCCGTGTGACCTGGGGCGCAAGAGCGGCATCTACGACCCGCCGCGTGAGGTACTGCAACGGATGCCGGGGTACACCTTTGTCGAGATGCAGCAGTCGCGGGAATATGCGCTTTGCTGTGGTGGCGGCGGCAACCTGGAGACATTTGACAAGGCGCTGGTGCAACAAGTGTCCGCGCAGCGTATCGCTCAGGCGGCGGAGGTGAACGCGACGGTGCTGGTTTCGGCCTGTCCCCAATGCGTGCGCACCCTCTCCAAGGCAGCCCGCGCTAACAAGGTGCGCATCCGGGTAATGGACCTGACCCAATTCGTCGAGAAAGCGTTGGTGTGAGGGTTGGTAGATTGGGAAACTGGTAAATTGGTAGGTTTGGTGGTAAACTGGCGTGGAGAGGAGATTCAATGACCCAGTTGAACAAGATCGCTATCAGCGGCAAGGGAGGGGTGGGCAAGACCACCCTATCTGCTCTTCTGGCCCACATCTATGCCGGGCGAGGTCGCAATGTCATCGCCATTGACGCCGACCCTGCCGGCGGGCTGGCCGAGGCGTTGGGCTTTCCCCCCGACCTGGCTGCTCAAGTCACGCCGGTGGCCGCGATGGATGAACTGATCTATGAGCGCACGGGCGCCAAGCCCGGCACTTCTGGCGGCTTTTTCAGTCTCAACCCCCGCGTGGACGACATTCCCGACCGTTTCAGCGTCTCTCATCAAGATATTCGTTTCCTGCGGCTGGGCAGCATCGAATCCGGCGGCAGCGGCTGTATCTGCCCCGAGAGTGCGTTGCTCAAGGCGCTGGTCACGCACCTGCTACTCTATCGCGACGAGATGCTGATCCTAGATATGGAGGCCGGCGTGGAGCACCTGGGCCGGGCGACAGCGCGGGCGGTGGATGCCTTTCTGGTCGTCGTCGAGCCGGGGCGGCGCAGTCTGGCCACGGCGAAGCGCATCCGCGAGTTGGCGGCAGACATCGGTATCAAGCGCGTCTACGCCGTGGGCAACAAGGTGCGCGGCGAGAGCGATTGGGCTTTTATCCAGGATGGCAGTTCCGTGCCGACACTGGGGTATCTCTCCGCCAATCCTGAACTGATGGAGGCGGACTTGCAGGGCGCGGGGGTCTTTGACGCCGCCCCCCGGGCCGTCGAGGAAGCGCGGGCGATTGTGGCGGCGCTGGAGAGAGTGTGACTGATAGACAGGAGGCAGACAATGCGGGATTCCAGGGTATCTTTTCTTTCTCTAATCTTGGAGTCGAATGACGATGGTTACCTGGCCCGTTGCCCGAGTATCCAGGGTGCTTTTGCTGAAGGAGATACTATTGAGGAGGCACTGTTCAACTGCGTGGATGTGATCAAGATGGTTCTTGCTTATCGGGCAGAGCGTAAAGAGCCTGCGGGAGTAAGCGAGGTGACACTCACTCCGAAGGCACAGGTAACTGTATCCATACCAGTGGGAATCAGTGCATGACCCGGCTGAGGGAATTGAGTTACCAGGAAGTGACTAGGCGGCTGCTCAGACTGGGTTTCCGGTTCTATCGTCGTGGCAAAGGCTCTCATGAACTGTGGGTGCGGGATTCGGATGGTCGAGTTGTTCCCGTGCCTCACCACAAGGGTAAAAAGATACGCAAAGGTACGGTACGGGCGATCATCCGAGAGGTGGGAGTTAGCGTAGCAGAGTTCATGGAATCAAAGTGACATCTGGGCAGTCGCCGGCAACATTGACGACGATAATAGTGATCTCTGTCATCCCCACGCGGAACCCCGTCATAATCTTGACACGGTTTCATCCTTGTGTTATGCTTGCCTTGCGAGGAGGTGCAGTATGCCCCGTACAGTGATCTTGAAAGAGGCCCAGGCCTCCTATACGCTGTCGTTGGATCCGGCCACGCTAGGTCAGGAGACGGTTGTCCTGGAACGGGAGGGCCGGCCTGTGGTTGCAGTAGTACCCTTCGCAGAGTACCAGGTATTTGCCGACTGGCGTCGCCGAAAAAAGTTCTGGCGTGAACAGGAGGAGTGGGAGCGAGAATGGGCCAAACTCCCGCCATGGGAGCAGGAAGGGACGTGGCCGGATGAGTTGACGCCGGAGATGATTGAGGCGCGCGTGCAGGCCGTTCGGAAGTCTTATGGTATGATCAAGGTGGACGATCCCGACGAGGCACTGTACATCGCCACCAGCCCCGAATTGGCCCCTGAGAATGTTGTGTTCTTCTTGAACGACGACAACGTGGACGAACAATGAACAACCTGGCCTACCTCCCATCCGGCACTCACATTTTTGTGGACGCTTCAGTTCTGGCTCTCCATTTCACCGGTCATCTCGAACTGGGACCGCCGTGCCGGGATTTCCTCGAGCGGTGCGCCAGCCACGAGATCAAGGGCTATACCTCGGTGATTGCTGCCAGTGAGACTATCCATCGCGTTATGGTCCGCGAGGCTCGTACCCGCCTGGGATTCGCCACCTCGCCCGAAACGGTCAATTATCTGAAGCGACATCCCGAAATGGTCCAAGGGCTGCGCCAGAACCTGGCCGTGGCCAGCAAAATCTACCACCTGGGAGTCAAAATCCTGCCTGTGAGTTACAAAGACCTGCACCGTGGCAACCGGGTGCGCCAACAGTATGGTCTGTTGACCAACGACTCGCTCATTGTCGCAGTGATGCAGCGGCGCCGACTGCGCCACCTGGCGACGCACGACCGGGACTTTAGCTGCGTCTCCATACTCCACGTCTGGTATCCAAATCCTCTTCCTCAGGGCAACACCAGGATGCCACCGCCCGATTCGCTAACGTGGCCCAGGTCAAAGAGCGCCTGAGTGAGATACTGAAACGCAAATTACATGGGAATCTCCGGGGACACAGATAATAGGTTTGACAGCCCGAACCGTGACCGACCGATTGTTCAAGAGGCGCGGGAGATTGTGGCGGCGTTGGAGGCACTGTGAGACGAGCGATTACGGGGAAGAAACCAGGTTTTTTCCGAAAAACCTGGTTTCTGGTCTCACTACTTCTGTTCTGTACCGCCCACACTTATGCCGACGAGCCACCGCCCTCGGCCTTCGTGGAGGGAGTGGTCGGCCACCCGCAGGAGCACAGCCTGAGTTGCGAGTCCCGCTCGGCGACCGACCTGGCCGCTTTCTGGGGAGCAGAGTTCACCGAGGGCGACTTTTTCCGCCGCCTGCCCAAGTCTGATAACCCCAACAAGGGCTTTGTGGGTGACGTGGACTCGCCGCCGGGGAGTATGCCGCCCCTGGGATATGGCGTCTACGTCGGGCCGGTGGCGGCCACGCTGCGCAGTTTCGGGCTCGACGCATTGACCCGGCGAGAGTGGGGCCTGGATGGACTGAAGGCGGAACTGGCCGCCGGCCGCCCCGTCGTCGTCTGGGCCACGTATGACATGAAAATCTCAGAGATACTGTCGTGGCCCTCATCCGACGGCGTGACGTCTCCCGTCGTGCAGTGGCAGCACACCTTTATCGCCGTCGGCTACGACGCCACGGGCGTCTACCTGGTGGACGCCTACGACGGGGTGACAAAGCACTTTGGTTACGAACAGTTCGCCCCGGCCTGGGCGCAGTTGGGCGGGATAGCGGTCACAGTGCGTGGCCCGGCGCCGGTGCCGGGCAGTAGAGTTTGGGAAGCGCTGGCCGTGGGCGGTCAGCGCCAGTTTGTCGTGGACGGCCGGTGGATCGCCGGCCCTGAATGAAATATCACAATTATGAGGAGGTTAGCAATGCCCAGTATGAAAGACGTTGGCAGGATGATGGAAAAGGTTGGCATTCCCGGACAGGATGCCTACGATCTGCCCAGTAGCACCAAGACGTTCCCCGACGGGGCGCACTACCGCATGGAGATCTCTGGCGTGGAGCGCCCCAAGGTGCTGGAGGCCGTGATTGACGAGGCGACCAAGCGCGACGTTCCCATCCACCGCCTCATCTCGGTGGTGATGGGCGCGACGCTGCTGGACAAGGCCGAACTGAAGGACTTTGCGCATAAGGCCGCCGACGCCAGGATGGAGGTCATCCTCACGCCGGGGCCGCGCGGGGGATGGGACATCGGGCGGCAACTGGCCACGCCCGAAGGCGCACTCTCCGGCATCCGCTGCCGGGGCTCCAAGGCGCTGAATCAAACCATCACCGACATTATGACCTGCATTGACCTCGGCTTTCGTGGCTTCCTGGTGGTGGACGAGGGGGAACTGTGGCTGCTCAACGAGATGAAAAAGAACGGCGACATTCCTCAAGACGTGATCTTTAAGGTGAGCATCTACGCCGGGCACGCCAACGCTGCCGGCGGCAAGGTGCTGGAGATGCTGGGGGCGGGGACATTCAACCCTGTCGCCGACCTGACGCTGCCCCAGTTCGCCGCCATCCGGCAGGCGACTAACATCCCCCTTGACGTGCACATCATCATCACCGAGTCCTTCGGCGGCTACATGCGCTTTTACGATGCCCCAGAGATGGCCCGCGTCTGCTCCCCCTGCTACTTCAAGATCGAGCCCGGCCCGGCGTGTGCTGCCACCGGCGCGGCGCTCTACAAGCCGTGGGTCAATGAGGATATGTTGGCCGACTGGGGACGGGTCAAGGTCAAGTATGCCCAGATCATCCACGAGATCATCCAGGAGAACAACCCGGACTTGAAACTTTCGGATCTGGGGCCGGCTGACCTGGCGATTCCAAAGCCATAGCGGGCTGGTAGATTGG
>CAYQTW010000149.1:0-7777 GCA_964420485.1 uncultured Anaerolineales bacterium | reverse complement strand
GGGATAGAGGTGTATCACCTCGATCAGATCAAGCGGGCGCGGGCTGATGTTGGAATAGATGTGAGCCAGTGGGCCAGAGGCACACACGACAATGTCCTGTTGTCGTTCCAGGTCATAGTCCAACTCCTGACCGGTCAGCACGCGCTGGCCTACGTAACGCCGGGCCGGGGCCAGTATCCGGCGCAGGCGGGGCGTCAAGTGTTCTTCCAGGCCGCGCAATTCTTCCAACAGATAGCGTCTCTTGTCCGTCGAATGGGCATACGCGGCTGCTCGTTCTTCCACCGAGAGTCCATCCCCGATTTGGGTGCGAATGTACTGTCCCAGGCTCATCCCATTGAGCCAACTGAAGGGTACCGAGGGTGCGTTTCCGTGGTCGGAGAGGATGTAGATGTCGTATTCCCGCCGGCGGTAGCGGGCACGCATGCGGTTGATTTGGTGAATGCGCTTGTCCACGTTGCGCAGGGCGCGGAAAGCAGACCGGTGGGCCGGCCCCAATTTGTGAGACACCTCGTCGTAACTGTTGTAATTGGCATAGATGGCTGGCACGCAGCGGTAGATGTCCAGCATCACGCCAAAGGTCTGCACCTCAGTGAACAGCACATCGCTGACCGCGTGCAGGAGGGGAGAAAAGACGTCAAAGGGATTGAGGACACCAGGCTGCACCATGGCCACCAGGCGACGGCCCAATCCGGCCAGATAACTCGTCGTCATCAGTCCTATCAGGCGCAGCACGCGGAATGGGCTGAGCAGGAAGAGGAGAAACAATCCCACCCCGCGCACACTCTCGAAAAAACGCTGCCGGTCGAGCGTGCTGAGCGTGAAAAGCGCCAGAGCCGCGTCGCCGTCGAACATGTTCACGTAACTGGAACCCCCTTGCAAGATGCCTGGGCGACCACGACTGATACGCTCGCGCACGGCCTGGATTTGGTCTGGTCGCTTGGCCAGCATTGCTTGTTCTCGTTCCTTCTCGTACCAGCGGAACCCAGGGATGTCGAAGCGATTGCCGAACATGATGCCAGCCTGGACGGCTGGGGTGGTACTGGGCAGCCCGCAGTGCCAGGGGGCTACAGCCAGGCGGCGCTCGGCCAATAGATGGCTCAGATAGGGCATGTAGCCGGCCGCAACCGCCTGCACGAGGTGATCGTGGGAGAGTCCATCAATCTGGATGATGATGAACCCGCGCCGCTGATCTGGTCTGGTGCCGGGCCGGCCCAGTCGCCGGGCCATCGCACCGTACTTGTGCGTGTAGTAGACGTTGGTCAGTGTGCCGGCCAGGTCGAGGACGCGCCGTGCAAACCAGGTGGACATAGTCGAATACGAGTTTCGTCTGCGTGTCAGGATACTATCTTTTTTCAAAAAAGTTGCAAGTAGACGAGGCTTTGCGAGTTCAGCCGAGCGGTTTCCATACCTTGCGGGGCTGGCGCGATATGGAAATCGCGGCTACGGCACAATCGCCAATTCGTACCATGCCCAGTATAACAGACTTGGGCGATTTGTCACCTGGTTTGCTTGACAAAGCGGTGAAAGGCATTATAATACGGCCATCGTATGGATGGATGAAACCCTATCTGTGAAGCAAAAAAGTTTTTATCCGTGAAGCGCTGAGTGAAAAATCTCAGGCGCTTCTTTTGTGCATGTCGTTGTGGGAGAATGCCCCAGGGGAGAACGATGAACGATCGGGAAGAACAAATACTAGAGACACGGGATTTCCGCGCTCTGCGCATCAGCCTGGCGTCACCTGACCAGATACGTTCCTGGTCTTATGGCGAGGTCACCAAGCCCGAGACTATCAACTACCGTCGTCTGCGCCCCGAAAAAGACGGGCTTTTCTGCGAGGCTATCTTTGGCCCCAGCCGGGACTGGCAATGTTATTGCGGCAAGTACAAAAACGTCCGCTACAAGGGCATTATATGTGATAAATGCGGTGTTGAGGTGACCCGCTCCTCAGTGCGACGCGAGCGTATGGGCCACATTGAACTCGCTGCTCCGGTCGCTCACATTTGGTACACCCGCCGCGTCCCCAGTTACCTCGGCATCCTGCTCGACATCTCCAAGCGCAGTATGGATCGTGTGCTTTACTTTGCCCAGTACGTCATCACCAACGTGGACGAGGAAGCACGCCAGAAGGCTCTCAAGCGACTGGACGATGAATGTAAGGAGGAGCAAGAACAACTAGAGGCTGTGGCTCAGGAAGGGATCACGGCACTGGAGCAGCGATTTGCCCAGGAAGAAGCCCACATCCGGGAACAGTTGGAGATGGCCCGGTCCCGGCTCGACGAGGAACTCGCCGAGGCTACCGAGCGGGTGATAAAAGAAGCCCAATCGCTGCAAAAAAAGGTCGAGGGGCGCCAGGCCAAGGCTCTCAGGACTCCCATCGTTTTCAAGCCTACCGGCGTCATCGTGGCCGAGAAAGGCGTCATCGTGGGACGCGAGCATCTGACGCTGCTCAATCAAATCGTCCAGGACCATCTCAGTCAACTAGAGACGGACATAGAGGCGCGGAAGGAACGGGTGGCAGTTCCCCTGGAAGCAGACCTCGAACACTGGCGTGAGGCGACGGACGAAGCGGTTCTGCGCATCAAAGAGCAGTTGGAGAACGACGTCGCCGAATTGCGCGCTAGGTTCGAGGCTGACCGGGAAGAGCTGCTAGGGTTGGCGGAACTCCAGTTCCTCGGCGAGCCCCGCTTGCGCGAATTGAAAAGCAAGTGGGGACAGGTATTCAAGGCGGGGATGGGCGCCGAAGCATTTTACGAGATTCTGTGCGGGTTGGACTTGGCCAAGTTGTCCGAGGAACTGTGGCGCGAAGTGCGCCACGGCACGTCGAAGCAACGGCGCAAGAGAGCGACCAAGCGGCTGCGCGTCATTGAGGCGCTGCGCAGGGGCAACAACCGGCCCGAATGGATCATTCTGACTGTCCTGCCGATCATCCCGCCCGACCTGCGCCCGATGGTGCAACTCGATGGTGGGCGCTTTGCCACCTCTGACCTAAACGACCTCTATCGCCGGGTCATCAATCGCAACAACCGCCTCAAGCGACTTTTAGAACTGGGGGCGCCCGATGTGATCGTGCGCAACGAGAAGCGCATGCTCCAGGAAGCAGTGGACAGCCTGATTGACAACAGCCAGCGGGGCAAGGCGCTTTCCCGCCGTGGCCGGCGCGAACTAAAGTCGTTGAGCGACATGCTAAAGGGTAAGAAAGGCCGCTTCCGCCGCAACCTCCTCGGTAAGCGCGTGGACTATTCTGGCCGCTCCGTCATCGTCATCGGGCCTAAACTGAAACTACACCAGTGCGGCTTGCCCAAGACGATGGCGTTGGAACTTTACAAGCCTTTTGTCATCAGTAAACTGGTCGCCTACAACTATGCCAGCAACGTCAAGGCCGCCAGACGTGTCATTGAGCGTGAGCGCCCCGAGGTGTGGGAGGTGCTGGAGGAGGTGATCAAAGACCGCCCAGTGTTGCTCAACCGCGCTCCCACTCTACACCGCCTGGGTATCCAGGCCTTTGAGCCGGTGCTGGTTGAGGGCAAGGCGATTCATCTCCACCCTCTGGCCTGCGCTGCCTTCAATGCGGACTTTGACGGTGACCAGATGGCTGTCCACGTGCCGCTCTCGAGCCAGGCTGTCGAAGAAGCGCGCACACTGATGCTGGCTACTCACAATCTGCTCAAGCCCTCCTCTGGCGACCCTATTATTGGGCCGTCCAAGGACATGTGCCTGGGCGTCTACTATTTGACAATGGAGTACCCATCCCACACCGGGGACGAGCGCAGGCCGTTCGTTGACCTGGACGAGGTCGAGTTGGCCTATTCACTGGGGTACATTGACCTGCACACTCCCGTCGCCGTGGCACAAATATACGACCACGAACCTCCCCCTCTTCAGCCCATTGAGACTACTGCGGGGCGTTGCATTTTCAACCGCATCCTGCCCGACGAACTACGTTTCATCAACCGGGCGATGGACAAGGGGGCACTTCAGGAACTAATTGGCAAGTGTTACCGCCGGCTGGGCCGCGATGTGACGACGGAACTGGCAGACCAGATCAAGAGCATTGGATTCAAGTATGCCACCTATTCCGGCGCCACTATTGCCATCTCTGATCTGGTCATCCCGCCTGACAAAACGGTCATTCTCGATGAGACACAAAAGACTGTAACTGAAGTAGACCAGCAGTACCGGCGTGGCTTGCTGACCGAGGATGAGCAGTACACTCGCACTATTGAATTATGGTCACGGGCACGAGAACAGGTCTCAAAAGCAGTGTCAGAGGCACTCGACCCGGTCGGGCCGGTGGCAATCATGGCCCAATCAGGGGCCTCCAAGGGTGGATTTGGCCCCATTGCTCAGTTGGCCGGTATGCGTGGCCTGATGGCCGACCCGTCTGGACGTATCATCCCCTTGCCCATCCGCAGTAACCTGCGCGAGGGTCTCTCGGCGCTAGAGTACTTTATCAGCACTCACGGCTCGCGCAAGGGTCTGGCCGACACCGCGCTGCGCACCGCCGACGCGGGGTACCTGACTCGCCGCCTGGTGGACGTGGCGCAGGACGTCATCATCAATGCTCACGACTGCGGCACCACAGGCGGTATCTGGATCCGCGCCGAGGATGAGGCGGGGGGACAGACTATGTCCGAACGGCTGATCGGGCGGACAGCAGCCGCGCCAGTGGCTCATCCTCAGACTGGCGAGGTGCTCGTCGAGCGCAACGAGGAGATTGACGAGGATATCGCGGATGCCATTGAGAAGGCCGAAATCGAAGCGGTAATGGTGCGTTCCCCGATGACCTGTCAACTCCGCCAGGGCATCTGCGCGCTATGCTACGGGCGTGACCTGGGTAGGGGCAATCCGGTGGTCATCGGGACTGCGGTCGGCATCGTGGCCGCGCAGTCCATCGGCGAGCCAGGCACCCAGTTGACGCTGCGGACATTCCACACCGGCGGCGTGGCGTCAGCCACCGACATTACCGTTGGCCTCCCGCGTGTAGAGGAACTATTCGAGGCCCGCAAAAAACCCAAGGGCGAGGCTCCCATATCCGAAATCGGTGGCGTCGTGCACCTCGTCAGGGCCGACGGCCAGCGGAGCGTCATCGTCGTGGATAGCGAGATTGAGCGGTTCGAATATGAGATCAAGCGGGGTTGGAAAGTCCTGGTCCAAGATGAGGATGAGGTCAAAGCAGGTGCCGAGATTGCCTCCTGGCGCGATCAAAAGTACATTGTGGCGGAAAAGGGCGGCCGAGTAATCCTCGATGATCACAACATCACCATCGTGCATGAACGGCGTGATGAACAAGAGTACAAGATTCCAACGACCGGCCGGCTGCTGGTCGAAGAGGGGCAGCGCATAGAGCCTGGCACGCCACTGATTGATGGTGTCTTGAACACCCACGACGTGCTGCGCGTCCTGGGACGTGAGGCCACGGAGCGCTACCTGCTTTCAGAGGTGCAAAAGGTTTATCGCTCACAGGGAGTGAACATCAACGACAAGCACTTTGAAGTTATCCTCCGCAAGATGCTGAATAAAGTGCAGGTCAGCGAGTCGGGCGATACGAACTTTTTGCCAGGTGAACTGGTGGACCGCCTGGAGTTGGAGGACGTCAATCGCGAGGTGATCGAAGCAGGTGGGCAACCTGCCAAAAGCTGGCCCGTGCTGTTGGGCATTACCAAAGCAGCCCTGAACACCGACAGTTTTCTCTCCGCTGCGTCCTTCCAGCATACAATCCGAGTATTGTCCGGCGCGGCGGTCGAGGGCAAGGAGGATCCACTCTTGGGTCTGAAAGAAAACGTCATCATTGGCAAATTGGTACCGTCCGGTACCGGCTACCGGGGGGATAATCCTTTCTCCGATGGCCCCATCGAGAGTTACGAGGGCGTACCGTTACATCTCCCCGTGAGTGCTCAAGTGAAAGCGGAAGAGGACGAGGTGGAAACAGAGACAGAACCTGTCGTCACCGAGACCTCCGAGATACTGGGGCTCGTCACGCCGGTGATCGGCGCGCCGGCTTGAAGAACCGATGATGGGTGACCGTGCCGTCTGTTTGTGGCGGCTCCCTTGCGGCAGCGCTGTTGGAGGCGCTGCCGTTTTATTGTTGGCGCCAGGAATCGCAGCCTGCGAGTGTGTTTGACAAAGCGGTTTGCCCATGTTACCATAGTACCTAGACAGCAAAATCCTTGCTTTTTGTGGCAGGAAACTGATTGGCCGACAAATTTAACATTCGGACGCAGATTGACGCAGATTCACGCTGATCTGCCCTGGAAATTAACAAAATCTGCGTTTTCTGCGTTCATCTGCGTCCTATTTTCTGTATCCGGAGTCAAGTGTTAAATTTGTCAGTCAACCAGGGCAGGAAATGAACCACGGAGAGCATGGAGAAAAATAAGGCAGAGACTCCGTGTCCTCTGTGTCTCTGTGGTAAAGGTGGAGAAATCGAGAAATGCGCAGTGTCGAATGGCACAATGACAAAATACGAATGATTGACCAGCGGCTCCTGCCGGCCGAGTTCCGCCTGATCGAGTACGAGGACTACCGCGAGGTAGCCCAAGCCATCCGTAAGATGGTCATCCGGGGCGCGCCGGCCATCGGTGCGGCGGCTGCCTTTGGGATGGCGCTGGCCGCGCGAGATATCCACGCCCAGAACCGTAGGGGCGCGGTTACCGCGCCCCTACTGGCCGACCTGCGAGCGGCGGCCCGAGTTCTCCGCGCTGCTCGTCCCACGGCGGTCAACCTGAATTGGGCCGTGGCGCGCCTCCTACAGCGGGCTGAAGCCGAGCCCGATTCCGCCGTCATCCCCGGCGCGCTGCTGGCCGAGGCCCAGGCGCTGGCCGACGAGGATGTCGAAATCAACGAGCGGCTGAGCCAGCACGGTGCAGCGCTGATCCAGGACGGCGACACGGTACTGCATCACTGCAACACGGGCGCGTTGGCGACGGTGGACTATGGCACGGCCCTGGGCGTGATCCGCGCCGCGCACGAGATGGGCAAACGGGTGCAAGTGCTGGTGGACGAGACGCGCCCGTGCTTCCAGGGGGCCCGGCTTACTGCCTGGGAACTGCAACAACTGAACATCCCCTTCACGCTCATCGCCGACAACGCCGCCGGTCACTTTATGCGCACCGGTCAGGTGGCCCTCGTGCTGGTGGGTGCCGACCGGGTGGCGGCCAATGGGGACGTGGCCAACAAGATCGGCACTTACAAACTGGCGGTCGTCGCACAGGCCAATGGTATCCCTTTTTACTCGTGTGTGCCCACTTCCACCATTGACCTCTCGCTGCCCACCGGTGACGACATTCCAATTGAGGAACGACCAGCCGAAGAGATCACCGATGTCACTTACCAGGGCCGGCCTATCGCGCCGGAGGGAGTGCGCGTGGCCAACCCGGCCTTCGATGTGACGCCGCATCGTTTCGTCACCGGCATCGTGACTGAAAACGGCATTGCGTACCCACCGTTCGAGGTGAGTTTGCGACGGGTAACGAGGGAGAGTTTGGGCCACGGAAGCGCGAAAGACAGGATCGGAGGTGGCAACAATGTCAAGAGTATTCGTCAGTGAAGCCAGGACGACAGTACTTGGCAACTCATCCCCATCATGTTCACAAAGGGGCCGGGCCTGTGAGGGGAAAAGATAGGGCTTTTGACACTGATTTGCCAGAGGTGAACATGATGGCTGTGGTGTCGAAGATTGAGAGCATGTACCTCAACAGGTATATCTGGTGAATTAGTACTGCTTGGCTGGTTGACCGACAAATTTAACATTCGGTTGTAGTAACGACTTTAGTCGTTC
>CAYQTW010000148.1:0-7825 GCA_964420485.1 uncultured Anaerolineales bacterium | reverse complement strand
CCACCTATCCGCTTATCCGCTATCTATCCGTTGCACCAAGATCGCAAGACGGTAAACACACCCAGCCAGCAGCAGAAACACCCTCAGTCGTTACGCTCCCGCTTTTCTCAGCCCAAGTTCCCGTACCGAGTATAGAATGATCCCGGCAATCAACCACAAACTCCCGGTAATGGACAGCAGTGTGGTGAGCAGGGCATATCCCATGGAGAATACGTGAGTTTGGCTATAAATGCTCACCACCCGCATTCCCACCGCCACGCCGATCAGCAGCAAGAACACCGCCGGCAAGGCGAGAAAGAGCAACGGCCAGTTCCGGCCGATCCACTGAGAGACTCCGCCCGATGCCTGCGGCTTACAAGTCACTTTTTCCCCGGACTGCCCCATAGTCGTGACGAGTTCCTGGATCGAGTACAAGATAGCCCCCGTGCATAAAACCAGGGTGCCACCAATGCAGAGAGACACACTTATGAGGGCGTATCCCATGATCACAGTATGTGACCTGACGTAGATACTCACCACCCACACTCCCCACGCCAGGCCGGCCGTCAGCAGAAATGACCCCGGCAGACCGAAAAAAATCAGCGGGCGGCGGCGCGCGACGAGCCACATAACTCCACTTAACATCATTTCCTCCTCAGTTGTATCGAATCAGCGTTCAATTCTCGCGCCGCATTGACGATGCGTTCTCGCTTCGGCGTTGCCCCTGAATCGCTGAACGAATGAGATGAAACTATTTTACACGCTTTTCGCCCTTGTTTTGGTTACAACTCTGTTACAGTAGGATTTCACCTCTCAAGCAACCTGGCGGCTGCTCAAGTCATCCCCCCGCTTGGGGGCGCTATGAAAAATTCTGGAACAGCCTAACCGCAGCCCCCGGAAAGGTTCCGGGGGCTGCGCTGTTCCCGCTTACCCTTTCGCCAACCCAAGTGTACACCCCACGCAACAAAAACCCAAAGGGTCTGGCAGACCCTTTGGGTTTTGTGATTTTGCGCGTAGAGCAGCCCTTCGACAGGCTCAGATAGAGGCTCCTTTGGGGTTCGTGCTGGGCCGAAATTTGTTCGTTCACCCGCTTCCCATCAAGGCCCGCAGCGCGCCCGCTGTCTTTTTGGCCCGGTGGCGGACGATGCCGAGCGGCGTGTGGGCGTACAGGGCGGCCGAGAGGATAACGTCGTCGCCGACGGCCAGCGAGTAGAATATGTGCTCACCGCCCTCGACGCTCTGCTCAAAGCGCAGTTGCTCCCGGCCCAGAATTTGCGCCACGCGGGCCGAGATGCGCCAACTCTCGGCCACGGCCTGCGCCAGCGCGCCCGCCCCCTCGGCCGAGAGCCGGCCGGCGTGAGCCATCAACTGCTCCTCACGAGTCAGTATCACTCCCTCGGCGTTGATCTCCCGAGATAGCGTGGTCATCTCCTGGACGATCCCTGGCATGTGCTCACGCGGCATGGCCAGCGGGGCGTCACTGCTCACGATAGACTGGGCGGGGGCCGCGTCCGGCTCCGGCTTCGTTTCCGCGACTTGGGCCACGGGCTGGGCCAGCGCGTCGGCGATGCGTCCCGGCAATTCGGGGAAGAAAAACGGCTTGGGCAGAATGCCCTGCACGTCCAGGTCCAGTTCGGACGATAGTTCTTCGCCCATAAGCGGGATCAGCATCAGGCGCAGATCGGCCTGCTGCTGCCGTAACGCGCGGGCGACCGTGACGCCATCGGGGTCGGACAGGCCCATGTCCACGATGGCGAGGTCGAACTCGGCGGTGGTCAGGGCTTGCAACGCCTCACTCTCACCGGTCGTCACAGTGGCGCGATATTCACCGTCTCGCTCCAGGCCCTCCTGGAGCATTGTGGCAAAAGCCTCGTTGCTGTCTATGATCAAGATTTTACGAGTCATCAGTCATTCACCTAACCTGGACAAGCCAGAGATAAATAGGCTCGCGCCGGGCGTGTCGTCCGCCAGGAGCCTCAAGGTACTAACGATTGGGATTTGCTTATTGTACTGTAAGACAATGAAAAGTCAACATCACGATCCAGTTTGCCTCTCTGCCATACCTGTACTATAATTGGATACATCACGTTCAAGAATGAGAGGAGATCATTGGAGGAATCCCAACCCGGAAAAGTACAGCCTGCCCCCCCCCGGGACAGCGAACGGGTCTCGCTCGTGCGCACTTTTGGTGACCGCTCGTTGCTGAGAGAAATCCTGGAGACTGTCCTGCTGACAGTTATCCTCTTCCTGGTCATCAACACGGCCACGGGGCGCTTCCAGGTGCGCGGCTCTAGCATGGAGCCAACGCTGCACAATGGGCAATATCTGATGGTCAGCAAACTGACCTACTGGATTCACCCGCCGGAACGGGGGGACGTCATCGTCTTTCACCCACCCAATCACTCTGCCGACGACTATATCAAGCGCATCGTGGGGCTGCCAGGGGAGTATGTAGAGATGCAGGACAACGAGGTGTGGGTGGATGACATTCTCATCGAGGAACCCTACATCGCCAACCCCGGCTTTTACTCCGGATCGTGGAACCTGGGAGATGGGGAGTATTTTGTCATGGGAGACAATCGCGGCCACTCTAGCGATTCGCGTAGTTGGGGCATGCTCCCACGGGAGAACATTGTCGGCAAGGCGTGGCTGTGCTATTGGCCACCGGAGGAGTGGAGCCTGGTGGCACACTACACCTTCCCGGAGCCAGCGGTGCAGGAGGATTAGAGTATATGTGTCTACCGGGTCGCGCTTGGTGCAGCGGATAGGTAACGGATAAGCGGATGGGTGGGCGCCACAGGCCGAGACGGCGCGGCGACTTTTCACAAGAACGACGGTTGAGATTAATCTGCCGCCTGGTCATCCGTTTATCCGCTTTCCATCCGTTGCGCCTTGACCCCAATAACAATTAGAGTTTCACGATGAAACTAGACGAGGATCGTATTCGCCAAACGGTGCGCCGCGTGGTCTATCGCACGTTGGGGTTACAAGTCCCCCGCCCGGTGGCCGTCCGCCCTCTGGTAACGGAGGCAGATGTCCAGGCTGTCCCGGTCGGGGGACAGTTATCTGTTCCCCAAGAGGCACTCATCACTCCCCTGGCCCGGCAGACTGCCCTGGAGCGACACGTGACCCTATCCCAGCCAACCAGCCAACCAACTAACCAACTAGCCAGTCAACCAACTGACCAACAGACCATCGCCATCGGCGCCGATCACGGCGGATACGAGTTGAAGGAAATGCTAAAGGGCTACCTGGGCGAGTTGGATTACAAAGTCATAGATTGCGGAACCGATAGCGCCAGTTCAGTAGATTATCCTGATTTTGCCTTTGCGGTGGCGCAGTTGGTGGCCCAGGAACGCGCATGGCGTGGCATCGTCGTGGACGGCGCGGGCATCGGCTCATGCATGGCGGCTAACAAGGTGCCGGGCGTGCGCGCAGCGATGTGTTATGATCAGGCCACGGCCTCTAACAGCCGCGAGCACAACGACGCTAATGTGTTGACGCTGGGCGCCGGCATGATCGGCCCTAATCTGGCTAAGCAGATTGTCAAGACGTGGCTGGAGACCCTCTTTGGCGGCGGGCGGCACGCCCGTCGGGTGAACAAGATCATGGAGATTGAAGAACGGTTTTTGAAACGTGGGACGTGAAAACAAAGCGTAATGAGACAAGCGATGAATCTAGATGAAGCAACTTTAGAACGTATCATCGAACAAATTACGCGCCAGGTGTTGATCTTGGTGCAAAAAGAGCAGGAAGAGACCGACACTGAGCATCCTCCTATTTCGTCACACAACTATGTGGAACGGGTGCAGCACGTGGTCAACGCCGGCGCAGATCGTATCGCCAGCACGCTGGGCATCGCGCCGACCGATGGTCGTCTGGCGCACATGATCGATCACACACTGCTCAAGCCCGACGCGACACAGGATCAGATCGCGCAATTGTGCTACGAGGCGCGCAAGTATGGCTTTGCTTCGGTATGCGTCAATCCGGGCAACGCGAAACTGTGTACGCAACTTTTGAAAGGCAGCGGCGTGCATGTTTGTGTTGTCGTTGGCTTTCCACTGGGCGCCACGTCTACTGAAGCCAAAGTCTTTGAGGCTCAACAGGCCATTCGCGACGGGGCCGTCGAGATAGATATGGTGATCAACGTTGGCGCCCTCAAATCCCAGGATTACGAATTGGTGGAGCGCGACATCGGATCCATCGCGCGGGCCTGTCACGCCGGAAACGCGATCCTCAAAGTCATCATCGAGGCGGCGCTATTGAGCGACGAGGAAAAAGTGATCGCTTGCCAGCTCGCCAAAGTGGCTGGCGCCAACTTTGTCAAGACCTCTACCGGATTTGGGCCGGGCGGGGCCACGCTGGAGGACGTCGCTCTGATGCGGCGCGTGGTCGGCCCCACGATGGGAGTCAAGGCAGCGGGCGGCATCCACACTTACGAGGAGGCGCAGCAGATGATCGCGGCGGGCGCCAGCCGGATCGGGGCCAGCGCCAGTGTAAAGATTATGCAGGGAGCCGGGGAATAGGCGGATAAGGAGAGCGCGTTATGGCAGTTGATTTACGCACTTATGTTTTCTTGGATAGCTTGCAGCCGCAGCACGCGGGGTTTCTGGGCACGGTGGCGCGGGGTTTCCTGCCGCTGCCCCACGACACGTCGCTGTGGGTAGAAATCTCGCCCGGCATCGAGATCAACCGCATCACGGACATTGCGTTGAAATCCACGCGGGTACGTCCGGGTATGCAGATCGTCGAACGGCTGTACGGTCTGTTGGAGGTACATCACCGGGAGCAGGCCGAGGTACGGGCGGCCGGCGCGGCGATTCTGGAGGCGCTGGGTTTGCAGGAAGCGGATCGCATCAAGCCCAGGGTCGTTTCCAGCCAGATCATTCGCCACGTGGACGCCCACCAGGTGCAGCTCATCAACCGCATGCGCCACGGTCACATGTTGCTGGCGGGGCAAACGTTGTACGTGCTGGAGGTGGAGCCGGCGGCCTATGCCGCGCTGGCGGCCAACGAGGCGGAAAAGGAAGCCAACATCAATATCCTGGAGGTGCGCGCCTTTGGCAGTTTTGGGCGCGTCTACCTGGGCGGCGAGGAGCGCGACATTATGGCTGGCTACGGCGCGGCCGTCGCCGCTATCGAAGGCGTCAGCGGGCGCGAGAGCAAGACCAAGCGGCGGGACTAGGAGGCAATCGTGGTAGAAAGAAGCGCAGTGGAGACAAGTACGGTACTGACCGAGGCTGAACGCCGTCTGCGCAGCTTATCACTGGAGCGTTTGTGGGTAGCCAATGATTTTTTGGCCTATTTGCAGGATAGGGAGCAGAACCAGGCGACTGCCGAGTTATTGAACATTCCTGATTTTGAGATGGCCTTTCGGCGCGCTGTGGAGCAGGCTGACGCAGGCGACGTCGTGCGCTTTGAGGATATCCGCCGCGATGTTTGAGGTTCAGCTAACGCGGGACGCGCATAAATTCTATCAAGCCGCTGACGCCCCATTGGTCAGCAAGTTAAATCGCAGTTTTGACCAATTGCGGCGCAACCCTTACAAGCATCCCAATATCAAGCGGTTGAAAGGCCCACTGGCTGGCTATTGGCGGTATAGAGTGGGCGATTGGCGTGTAGTATACCGTGTGGAAAAAGATAATCGAATTGTTGTTGTCATTCTCGTTGCCCACCGGCGCGAGGCATACGGGTAAAACCCATCTGAAGAGAGAATCTCCAATTCCTATGATTAGGAGGATACAATGACTGAAGCATTAGGTATGATCGAGACAAAGAGCTTTCCGGCGATGGTCGAGGCGGCCGACGCCATGGTCAAGGCGGCCAGGGTCGAGTTGGTGAGCTACGAAAAGACCGGCGGCGGCCAGGTAACAGCCGTCGTGCGCGGCGATGTGGCGGCCGTCAAGGCGGCTGTCGAAGCTGGCGCGCGCGGTGCCGAGAGAGTGGGCGAGGTCGTCGCCATTCACGTCATCCCGCGCCCGCACGCCAACGTGGATATCACGTTGCCCCTGGGACGTCAACCCGCGACAGAGTGACACAGGTTTCACGCATCACGCTTTACGTTTACGGAGTTCCAAATGCTAATAGGCAAAGTCGTAGGTACGTTGGTTGCCACGCGCAAGGAACCGACGCTGGAGGGTATCAAGTTCCTGGTGCTCAAGCAGCTTGACATTGAAGGCCAGGAGACGGGGGGCTATCGCGTGGCGGCGGATGCCGTCGGCGCCGGAATGGGCGAGGTGGTGCTCTATGCCACCGGCAGTTCCGCCCGCCAGACCAAGTTGACCGACAAACGTCCGTGCGACGCCGTCATTATGGCGATCGTGGACACGCTGGAGGTTGACGGCATCGTCAAGTATGCAAAAGCTGAGGCCGGCTGATGCTCGACGACGCTCGCATTGACACCATCGTCCAGCAAGTGATGGCCGAGTTGCGGCAGGGGGAGCGGGTGCGCCACGGCCCGCTGCCAGAGCCAACGGACGCCGCGCAGCCTCCTCCGCCGGCCACAGCGTTGCGTCACGGCGACAATCTGTTCCCCGATGTGGACAGTGCCGTAGCGGCCGCTCAACGCGCGTATCTGCAACTGGGCGATATGCCGCTTTCGGTGCGCGAGAACATGATCGCCCACATTCGTCGTGTGATGCGGGAGAACGCCCAGGTTCTGGCCTACGAGGCCTGGCAAGAGACGGGGATGGGGCGCTACGAGGACAAGATCCAAAAGAACCTGCTCAACGCCAACAAAGCGCCGGGCACCGAGATCCTCGACCCGGCCGCCTGGAGCGGCGACGGCGGCCTGACGCTGGTCGAGTACGCACCCTACGGCGTGATCGGCGGGATCATCCCCAGCACCAATCCCACGTCTACCGTCATCTGCAACAGTATCGGTATGGTGGCAGCGGGTAACGCGGTCGTCTTTAACGCCCACCCCGGCGCTCGCGCTTGTTCCAACCACACGGTGCAGTTGGTGAACGAGGGTATCGTCGAGGCGGGCGGGCCGCCCAACCTGGTCTGCGGGGTGGCCGAGCCGACCATCGAGAGCGCTCAGTATCTCATGCGCCACCCCACCATCGGCCTGTATGTCGTCACCGGCGATCCCGGTCTGGTCCGCGAGGCCATGGGTTCGGGTAAGCGCGCGATCTGCGCCGGCCCCGGCAACCCGCCGGTAGTCGTGGACGAGACAGCCGACCTGGAGCAGGCCGGGCGCGATATTGTGCGCGGCGCGTCTTTTGATAACAACATCATCTGTGTTGACGAGAAAGAGATCTTTGCCGTCGCTTCCATCGCCGACAAGCTCAAGCGCGCGATGTGCGACAATGGCGCTTACGAGATCAACTCCTGGCAGCTCAACCGGCTGATAAAGTCCATCTTTGCGCAGGTTCCGCCCGCCGGGCAACACGGCGCGATGAACAAGGACTTTATCGGCAAGAACGCTGGCGTGTTGCTCAAAGAGATCGGTGTTGACGTGGGCGACGAGGTGCGCCTGATCGTGGTCGAGGTGGAGCGCGACCACCCGCTGGTGCTTTCCGAGCAGATGATGCCCATCATCCCGCTGGTGCGCGTGCAGGGCGCCGACGAGGGGATTGACCTGGCAAAGGTGGCCGAGCGCGGCTTCCGGCACACGGCGGTGATGCACTCTAAAAACCTGGATCACCTGAGCCGCATGGCGCGAGAGATGGATTGCAGTATCTTTGTCAAAAACGGCCCTTCGTGCGCTGGCGTCGGTTACGGGGGCGAGGGCTTTTGCTCGTTCACCATCGCCAGCCCCACCGGCGAGGGGATCACCAACCCGATCAGTTTCAGCCGCATCCGGCGGTGTGTGTTGAAGGATGCTTTTCGGATTGTGTAG
>CAYQTW010000147.1:5514-7881 GCA_964420485.1 uncultured Anaerolineales bacterium | reverse complement strand
GGTGTAGCACGCGGTTTTAACCGCCGTGCGATGCGAATATGCCATTGTCAAATTACATAGATTTTACACCCAGTTGATTTTCGGGTAACAAGTATACCCAATAATATACACAGTTGCCCGCGCCGGACGTAACTGGCATTGGGCGTAACCATCACATCACAAAGTAAAGGAGACAGATGAACACGAAACATGTACTACTGGCTGGCATCACGATTGTAGCGTTGGCGTTCGGTTCCGTGGGGATCGCGGCAGCGCAGGCTGATACCCCCCCTAGCCCCCCCCGGGAGGGGGAGAGAGGAACCCCTGCCCACCGGGGCGCGCGAGTCTACGGCGTGATTGAGGCCATTGAGAGTAAGGGCGCGGCGACCGCGCCCCTACTGACGCTCGCCACGCCTGTCGGCCCGGTGGCCGTCGTCACCGACGCCAACACCATCTTTCGCATCCCCGACGTGCAAGACCCCGGCCTGGACGACCTGGCTGTCGGCGATCACCTGGGCGCAGAGGGTTGGTGGGAGGAAGGAGATACCTTCCACGCCTTTGGCGTGGCGCGGATGAAAACTGATCGCGTCCTCCCCCTGGCCGGCGAACTGACTGACATCAGTGACGACACCTTGACGGTCGAGACCGGCCACGGTCCGGCCACCATCGGCGTGGACGGTGAGACCGGGTACCGCATCCCCAACGTGCAAGATCCCGGCCTGGACGACCTGGAGGTGGGAATGAGAATCGTCGCCAGGGGGACACTGAACTCGGACGGCAGCTTACTGGCGCAGGTGGTCACTGTGCCCCAGGTTGGCCCACGCCAGGGCCATCTACGGGGCGAGGTGCTGGCTATCGAAGGGGATACCTTTACCGTCCGCACCGCCCGTGGCCGCCAGCCTGGCCGAGAGATCCAGGTGTTGACCGATGAAACGACCGAGTTCCGCGTGCCGGGTGTGGAAAACCCCTCCATCGCCGACTTGCAGGTGGGCGACAAAATCGCCGGCGAAGGCGTGCGCGAGGAGGATGGCACGGTACGGGCCACGCTCGTGGTCGTACTCCCGGAGCAGGTGGCACGCCTGGACGGTGAGGTGACTGCTGTAGAGGGGACCACGCTGGTGCTCGACACTCTCGGCGGCACGGTGAATGTCGTCACCGATGCCGACACCATCTTTCGTATCCCGGGCGTCGAGGAACCCACGCCGGCAGACGTAGAGGTCGGCGATCGGGTAAGCGTGGCCGGCACGTGGCAGGACGAGACGACCTTTAACGCCATCGGTGTCAGCGTGCGTGGTGGCCGCCGGCCGGGGCAGCCGGGCGATGTGCGCGGGCGTGCCATCCGCGTCGAGACCGACAGATTCGTTCTGGGCACCCAGCAAGGCCCGGTGACGGTGCTGGTGGACGGCGAAACGCAGTATCGCATACCCGGCGTGGAGGACCCTGGTCTCGACGACATTGAGACGGGCGATGCGGTCGGCGCCCGGGGAACGTGGAACGAGGACGGTACGTTGCAGGCCACGGGCGTGGGAGTGTTGGGCGGTGACGAGCGCCCCGCCGGACAATCAGGGTAAAGCGCGGCAACTGCGCTCACATATCCTGTGCAAGACAGGACAGGCCGGGCGCGATGCCCGGCCTGTCATTCTGCGCAGAACTGAGATTTGCTTGGCTTTCTTACTTCTCTCAGGGTAGTAGGCCAACCCCGTTGGCCGTCCTGGGGCTGAAACCGCCCAACGGGGTTGGGCTCCTCCCCCCTGAATCCCTCGAGGGCATAGATTAACGCTGATCCTCGTTGAGCCTCGCCGACTCGCCGACTCGTCGACTCCTTTTACTCGACAATGCCGACGTACTCTGGGGGCCAGTACGAAAACCAGGCGTGGCCCACAACGTGATCAATGGGCACAGGCCCAAAGTTGCGCGAATCGTTGGAAGCGCCCCGGTTATCGCCCAGGACAAAGACGTGCAACGGAGGGATAGTGTGTGGGCCGTAATTACTGCCCCCTGGATTGACCGTCCAGGGTTCGTCTATCCGTTCGCCATCAATGTACACCTCTCCGCCGCGCACTTCAACAGTCTCCCCCGGCAGTCCCATCACGCGCTTGATCAGCATCTCTTTTTGTTCTGGCAGATCAAGCACGACAATGTCACCCCGACGTGGGCCATGGAAAAAGCGATACGTCACTTTTTCCACCACCACCCGCTGGGCGGTGTGCAGGTTCGGTTCCATACTCTGCCCCAGCACTTGGGTGGCCTGGGCCAGAAAGATATTGATGACCAAAGCGATGGCAACTGCGGGGATGACTGTCTCAGCCACCTCGCGCAGTGCTTGTAGCAGCCAGCGCCCTAATCCACGTGGGGGATGTTCCTCGTTTTCTGCCATCTATTCTCCGA
>CAYQTW010000147.1:0-5414 GCA_964420485.1 uncultured Anaerolineales bacterium | reverse complement strand
CGAATGAGTTGACATTCTATCCTCCTACTGTCCCTAGCCTTACCGTCGTTGGGGTGGACGACGTCCTCTACTATTATTACTCCGCCCTCCCCCCGGTCTGTCGGCCGCCCGGGCCTGCTCCGGCGTCCAGCCCTCCAACACCGCCTTGCGCGAGAGGCGGATCTTGCCTTCGGGGCTGATGTCGGTCACCATCACCATGATCTCGTCGCCGACGCGCACCGCGTCCTCGACGGTGTTGACGCGATAGTCGGCCAGTTGTGAGATATGCACCATTCCGTCGGTGCCGGGCAGAATCTCGACGAACGCGCCAAAGTTCGTGGTGCGCACTACGCGCCCGGTGTAGATGCGGCCTATCTCGGCTTCCTCGGTCAACGCCTCGATCATGCGCTGCGCTTTCTCCGCGGCCGGGCCACTGGTCGAGGCGATATAGATGCTGCCATCGTCCTCGATGTCAATGCGCACGTCACATTCATCCTGGAGGGCCCGCACCGTCTTGCCGCCCGTCCCGATGACCGCCCCCAGTTTATCGGGGTCTATGTGCAGGATGGTCATCCGGGGAGCGTAGGGCGAAAGTTCCGCCCGTGGCGCGGGGATGGCCGCTTCGATCACGTCGAGGATCTGCATCCGTGCCTGGTGGGCTTGTTCCAACGCCTGGGCCAGAACGTCGTCGGAGAGACCGGCAATTTTAATGTCCATCTGCAAGGCAGTGATTCCTTTGCGCGTGCCGGCGACTTTGAAATCCATGTCTCCGATGTGATCTTCCAACCCCTGGATGTCGGTCAAGATTTGATAGCGATCACCCTCCATCATCAGGCCCATGGCGATGCCCGCGACCGGGGCCTTGATGGGCACACCGGCGTCCATAAGCGCCAGCGTGCTCCCACACACACTCGCCATCGAGGTCGAGCCGTTGGAACTGATGGCCTCGCTGACGACGCGCAGGGTGTAGGGGAACTCGCCATTGTCGGGAATCATTGGCAGTAATGCCCGTTCGGCCAGCGCACCGTGGCCGATCTCGCGCCGCTTGGGGCCGCGTAGCGGGCGTGTCTCGCCAGTGGAATAGGGCGGAAAGTTGTAGTGATGAATGTAGCGTTTGACCTCCTCCGGCGAGAGGTCGTCCAGCATTTGCTCCTCCCGCGGCGTGCCTAGCGTGGCGACGGAGAGCACCTGGGTTTCGCCACGGGTGAAGAGGCCAGAGCCGTGCGTCCGGGGCAGGAACCCCACCTCAGCCGAAAGGGGGCGGATAGTCTGGGTATCTCGCCCGTCGGCGCGGACGCCTTCTTCGATAGTGCGCCGCCGGATGACCTGGCGCTCTACTTCCCCGAAAGCCTCTCCGATTGCTCCCTTGTCCCATTCCTCGCCCAGATTCTCGACCAGTTCATCCCGCAGGACTCTCAATCGTTCGTTGAGGTCCGCCTTGCTCGTCGCTCCGTAGATGGCCTCCGGCAGCCGGTCACCCACCTGCTGGCGAACGATTTTACACAATCCATCGGGCAGGACGTAGGGTGTGTAGGCCCGCTTGGGTTTTCCCACCGCCTCCCGCATGTCGTTCTGGAGACGGATCACGTCCTGTATCGCCTCGTGGCCCCGGCGGAGCGCCTCGACCATCACGTCTTCGCCGACCTCGTTCGCCCCAGCCTCGACCATCAACACGGCGTCGGCAGTGCCGGCCAGTCGCAGGTCGAGAGCACTGTTTTCCATCCGTGAGACAGTCGGGTTGATGACCAATTCGCCCTCTATATGCCCCACGCGCACGGCGCCCACCGGGCCACCGAACGGGGCATCGGAGATGGTGAGCGCGGCCGAAGCGCCGATGATGGATAGGATGTCAGTCTTGTGCTCCTCGTCTTGCGAGAGGGGCGTGATAACGATCTGCACATCGTTGCGCAAGTCGTGGGGGAAAAGGGGGCGGATGGGACGGTCGGTCAACCGCATAGTGAGTATGGCCGACTCGGTGGGCCGTCCTTCGCGGCGGAAGAAAGAACCGGGGATACGGCCTGCCGCGTAGAGCCGCTCCTCAAAGTCCACCGTGAGGGGAAAGAAATTGATCCCCTCACGAGCAGAATGTGACATTGTCGCCGTGACGAGCAACACCGTGTCGCCCTGGCGAACTGTGACTGCACCGCCTGCCTGTTGGGCCAGTTTCCCGGTCTCAATGGTGACGACCTCGTCTCCCAACATGGCGGTAAACTTTTGACTATTCACTTTTGACACCTCCGTGTCTGAGGCCAGACGCAGAGGTCAGGGACTGGGGGGTGTCTCGTAGCACAGCAGACTGGAAAGTCTGCTCCACTCTTGAAACTGGGCTACGCTACACCCCCCAATTCCTGGACCTGGCGCTGGGCCCCGTAAGATTGTATGTCCCAGTCACCGCCATAAACAGGCGGTGTTGGGTCTTGATTCCATCACCGGCTCTTCAGGCCGGTGGCTTGATATGCCAAACGAGTAGATGGGCACACTCTCCCGCATCTACTCGTTCGATTGGCTTTGCCTGATTGTACTACCTGCGTAACCCAAGTCGCTGGATGATCTCCTTGTAACGTTCAGGCTCTTTGCGACTGAGATAGGTCAAATGTCGCCGGCGTAGGCCGACCATCTTGAGCAGGCCGCGCCGGGAGTGCTCATCGTGCTTGTGTGTTTTGAGATGTTCTGTCAGTTGCTTGATCCGGGTAGTCAATAGCGCGATTTGTACTTCTGGTGAGCCAGTATCATTGGGCGCACGCCCGTACTCTTGCATGATGACTTCTTTCTCACTTTTGCTCAACGGCACCGTTTCCTCCTTACTTACGCATGGACGGAGATCCAATAACCCCGCCCAATCCCACGGAGTTATTTTACCACGATTCGGCCCTGCGCGCAAACTGGCACGGTACGTGTTTACCGGGTTGTGCTTGGTGCAGCGGATGAGCTGCCGGCCGGTGTTTGTGGTCTTTGCCAAACTGCGGTAGAATGGCGTGCCTGGGGGGATTTAGTTAGTTGGTTGGGAGGAATGGGTTGGACGAAACGTCGGAGACGACATCTCGGCGCGAAGTGGAGGTCGCGCAGGCAGCCGGGATCATTGCGCTGGGGAACATTGCCAGCCGCGTGTTGGGCGTCGTGCGCGACACGGTCAAGGCCGATCTCTTTGGCGCCGCTGGGCCACTGAGCGCCTACGAGGTGGCCGCCCTCGTCCCCACAATGATCTATGATCTCCTCGTGGGTGGCATGAGCAACGCGGCATTGGTACCTGTCCTTTCCAATTATACCGCCCCCGAGCGCCGCGCCGAACTGTGGCACCTGCTTGGTAATCTCCTCAGCCTGGTCGCCGTCATCCTCTCCGTTTTCGTCCTTCTGGTGGAGGTATTGGCCCCCCAGGTCGTCTGGCTGCTGGGCGGTGGTCTCACCACCGATCTCCAGGCTCTAGCGGCCCGCCTATTGCGCTTGTGCGTGCCGGCGGTGCTGTTCCTCAACCTGGCCGGCGTCGTCTCGGCGACGCTCTACGCGCTCAAGCGTTTTACCTTCCCGGCCTTTACCGCCGCCGCCTTCAATGCGGCCGTCGTCGTCTGCGCATTGTTGTTGAGCGAACAGTGGGGTGTGGCCAGCCTGGCGGTGGGACTGTTGGTGGGAAGTATACTCCAGATCGCGCTCCAGGGACCTGGCCTGCGCGACGCCCGCTGGCGCTTTGCGCTCGACCTGAACCATCCAGCTCTCCGTCGCATCACGCGCCTCTACGTCCCCATTTTCCTCGGACTGGTGGTGAATCAATTGGCCGTGGCGCTCAGTTACAACCTGGCCTCCCGCACCGGGGATCGGAGCATTAACTGGATGAGGTATTCGGCCACGCTCATCCAGTTCCCCCTGGGACTGATCGCCACTGCCGTCTCCATCGCCATCTTGCCCACGCTCTCCCGCCAGGCGACCGGCGGACAGCCCGGCCTTTTCAAGAACACGCTGGCGCGGGGACTGCGGCTGGTGCTGGCACTGACTATCCCGGCAACGGCCGGCCTGTGGGTGCTGGCGACACCCATCGTCGCGCTGCTCTTTGAACACGGCGACTTTGCGCCAGCGGACACGGTGGCGACGGCGGAGGCGCTGCGCTGCGCGCTCTTGGGGTTGGTCTTTGCCTCCATAGATCAGCCTCTCATCTTTGCCTTTTACGCCCGCAAGAACACGCTGACGCCCGCCCTGGTGGGCGTGTGGACGACGCTCCTCTATGCATTGATGGCTCTACTTCCCTGGTGGTTGGGGGTGTTGACCCTGCCACTCCTGATCCTGGTCAACTCTATCAAACTGGCCGCCCACGCGCTGACCATGCTGGTGCTGACCCGGCGCAAGATGGGCGGCCTGGGGGGACACGGGATATGGAGGCTCGTGGTCAAGGCGACAGTCGCCTCGGCGGTGATGGGAGGGGCGGTCCACGTGGCGGCGGGGAAACTGGCATACATCGCGCCGGCCGGATTAGTGGGCGAGGTGTTGCTGGTAGGAGGAGCCGGGTTCATCGGGGCAATCATCTACGGCGCACTGGCTGCTCTTTTGCGCATGGAAGAGGTCGGTCTGGCGAGACAGGCTGTGCTCGAGTGGAGACGGCGCTTGACGAGAGATGGGCGGTAGATTATAATGCCGTTGGGCATAGAACGCGAAACGGGACAAATGGGAATTGAGCAGATGCAACCAGTTCGCCCTGAGCGATACGACAAAGATTATTTTTTAGGCGCCTGCGAGGGATACACCGAGTTCATCGCCAGTGAAGGGGCGCACCTTTCGCGCCGGCTGAGCCAGGCGTTCGAGGTGGCCGAGGTCGCGCCTGGCATGCGAGTGCTCGACATTGGCTGCGGGCGCGGCGAGATCCTGGGACATTGCGTGCGGTTGGGGGCGCGGGCCTACGGGGTGGACTATGCGCCGGTGGCGGTGCGAATGGCGCGGCAATCGGCAGGGGCCGGCGAGGAGACGCTGGACGCTGTGGGCGTCTACCAGGCCAACGCCAAAGCATTGCCCTTCCCCACTGCCTCCTTCGACCGCGTGCTGATGTTCGACCTGGTGGAGCATCTCTACCCGTGGGAACTGGACCAGGCGCTGGCGGAGGCGCGGCGCGTGTTGCGGCCCGATGGCTATCTCGTCATCCACACCGCCCCCAACGTCTGGTACGACCGGTACGCTTACCCGCTGGTGCGGCTGGTGCGCACGCTGATGGGGCAGGGGACGAGATACCCCAAGGACCCCCGCGCCATCATCCCGGCCAATCTCGACGTGCACGTGAACGAACAAAGCGTAGCCAGCCTGCGGCGGGTGCTGCGGCGAGCAGGCTTCCAGGCCCAGGTGTGGCTGGACACGCCCCCGCAGAACCGGGACGAGGGGCCGTTGCTGGCAGCAACCCGGCACGTCCTTTTCAACTGGCCGCCCTTTTGCTGGTTCTTTGAGCGGGAGGTGTTCGCGGT
>CAYQTW010000146.1:0-7896 GCA_964420485.1 uncultured Anaerolineales bacterium | reverse complement strand
CTATCAGCCCGTCTTGCCGAAGTTCCCGGCGCTGCTGGGCGACGGGCACGGCACGGTCTCGGTGAGCGGAAAGCCGAATTTTGTCTATATCCGCATCGGTGCCGAGGGCGAGGATGGGTTGTCTGTAGCATTCAACCAGACGGTGCCGCTGCGCGATGGACTGCCGATCATCGTGGGATACAGAGCGGAACAGCCGCAACTGTTCCAGGTGCTCGCGTTGCGCGAGGTCTACGCCGGCACAGGCCAGGCGTCGCCGCCGCAAGTCGTGCCACACGCCAGGACGCACGAGTTTCCTATGCTGGACGATCCGGACGCCGACGGATCGGATATGGGACATTGGCACTGGCGGCAGTTGCGGGGACTGCGCACTGTGATCGTCTCGTCGTTCACGGTGCGCCTCGAGCCGTGGCTGATGGCGCGCTCCGATGGCTATCAGTGGATCGCGGCTCAGACGCTCGATCTGACAGAAGACAAGCCGTCGTCCGGGGCGCGTTACGTGCTGACGTATATCGATCAGGATGGAGTGTTCAAGAAACGCGCCGGGACGGTCGTGCCGGCCAGCTCATTGAGCATCGAGGATCACGCACCGATGCCGGAGGTCGGCGAGTTCCCGTCGGCGCTCGTGCGGTTGTACCGGGGTCAGATCGAGCTGGAGGAGACGACGGAGTCACAGGATGTGATAGACGTCCGCTGGCCCTGGGCGGTCTCGTTTCACACCATCACCGGCGAGTCGCATCTTGACGCGGTCGGCACGCCGGTCGATGGCGATGTGCTCACGTACAGTGCTGGCTATTGGCGCCCTCAGGCCGGCGGCGGGGGAGGAGGAGGGGGCAGCGGCGAGCAGGTCGTGATACCGCGCTGGCACGTGGACGGCCCGCTGGCGGCAGCGACCGAGATCGATGGTGTGTGGCGTCTTCCAGCGGCGTTCAAGGCAGACTATGGAGTCATCTATGTGAAAACAACAGGCACGGCCGGCACGACGACGGTTGACATCGAGAAGAGCACAAACGACGGTGCGAGCTGGTCGTCGTGTTTCGCTGCACCGGGCGACCGGCCGAGCGTTACCGGCGGGGGCACGGATCACATCGCCAGCGGGACGATTGACCTGGAGCTCGATGCCGGCACGTGGCTCAGAGCGTCAATCGTCGAGGTTGCGACCGGAGCGCGTTCGCTGACCGTCCAGCTTGGCGGCGGCGCACCGCCGGTGGTCGGCAGCGAGTTGACGCACCTGGGGTGTGGTTGACGTCGGCGCGGGAACGGATGCGGATAGAGCGAGTCAATTCAGGAAGTCATTAGAAGAGAGGGAGGTTTGTTATGACTATTCCAGCAGCGCCGCAGGAGAGCGGCGACAACAAACGTTTGCTGTTTCTATGCGAGAGCGATGGCGCCGGCGGATTGCGTCCGGTGTTGTTTTGCACGGCGGCAAACGACGGACAGCTCACCGAGGGGGAGCGGCTGCAAGCGCTGGCCGTAGGCGGCCGGCGTGCGCGGGGCGAGGCGGCCACCGATGGGCCTGTCCCGGTCGGCGGGACGTATTACTCGTCACCGTCGAACGTTGACGACGGTGATATGGTCACAGTGCTGACAGACGCAGCCGGGCGTGTGCAAATCGCCGGGCCGGATACAGTGGAGACATACAATGTTACATTGACCAATGCCAACACTGAATACAGCCAGACGCTTCCGAGCAATGTGCGTGCAGTAGCTTTCAGATGCCGCACGGCGTGCGACGTGCGGTTCGCTTGGGAGTCGGGGAGGGTTGCAGCACCAATAGCGCCGTACCAGACGCTCAAGGCAAACGGCGAGTATTGGAAGGATAACATCAGGGTCAGTAGCTTGACACTGTATCTGGCGAGCGACACGGCCGGCGTGGTGGTCGAAGTCGAGGCGTGGAGCTAAAGGGGGGTGTGATGCCTGTCACTAGATATCCAGCACAAATTACCAGGCACTTTTTTGTGCCGGCTGTCGCCGGTCTCAATGAGACAGACGGCACAAAGATCGTTTGCGATATTTATGGATTGTCATTCCCGCACGCCAAGCTGTGTAGTGCATCAAGTACTATTATTGTGCCGACCGATTTTGTGTCTGGAATGACGGTTAAGACGATTGTCAGAAGTCAACACTATGGCAGCATATATGGCTTGCAGTACTTCTGCTCTGGTAAAGTTGAGGAGGGATACTATGACTCAAACACCGTCGACACTGAGGGCACTTGTAGCGTCTTTGAAAACGAGAACACGGTGGTCATGACTATAACTGTTGATTTTGCTGATTGTGGTGACATAATGTCACTCAGATTTACCAGGGACGGAACACACGGGAGTGATGATGATTTTTCCGTGTGGTTTGTTGGATGGATCATAGAGTACACAGCGGAATACTAAAATGATTCACGACGGCAAAGTCATAGGTCTGCCGCTGGTAGACTACACCGACACGAAGGCGAGCATCGAGGCGCTATCTGGCCTGGAGGCCGGGATGACAGCCTACGCTTCCGATAGCCAGCAGTTCGGGTATTACGACGGCTCGGCCTGGCAGTGGCTGGACACCTCCCTGCCGGCCGACATACCGCTGGAGGATACCGGTGGCGACCACGACTTACTGCTCTCGTGCGACGAGGACCTGTCCGCTGATCACACGTTGGGTATTACCGTGTCCGATGCCGACCGTGAGTTGGCCTTGCACGCGGACTTGACCGTGTCCGCTGCGTGCACACTGGACCAGGACCTCCAGCAGAGCGCCAGTCCAACATTCGATGGATTGCATCTTTCGGATGTGGGTTCGTATGACCCGGGCAGAGACATCACCGATTTGTACCACCTGGTCGACAAGAAATACGTCGATGAGGCCGTGACGTCATTGGGAGCAAGGTACTATATGACGGACACTGACTCTGGAATCAGTGGTTACAAATTGACGCAGATGGAGGCGCCATCGGGTTCAGAGGCATCACTCTCGTTCAACAACGTGACCGACGACCAGTTTCTGGCAGGCTGGATCGCGCCGTCTGCCGGAGAACCGCCGGTGCTGATTGCCGGTATCTATGATTGGCAGATTACGGTGGAAAAGACGGGCGGTACGAAGACACTGCGATTGTACTGGGAACTGGTAGAGCGCGAATCTGGCGGTAACGAGACGGTGATAGCCACTTCTTCCCTTACCGACGAAATCGGCGCGAAGGACGTGTACCACGCGCCGGTCGTGCTATCCAGCGACTACGATATAGCCGACACGTCGTATGTCGTGGGGAAAATCTACGCCGAGGTGACCGGTTCCGGCAACGCGCCGAGTGTCACCATCTACTATATGGGTGCAACCGCCAGTCACTGGGAGATACCTGTCAACACGGAGATACTCGATGGCATGTACGTCAATCGTGGCGGTGACACGATGACCGGCGAGTTGAGCGTGCCAGACCTCACCGTGTCCAACCTGGCCGCGAACCGTTTGGCGGCTACGGATGGGACCAAGGGCTTGGCATCTGTGGCCGATCTGACGGATTGGGTGGCCGGTACAGCCAATCGGGTGTCGGTGACGGATGATGGCGATGGCACGATAACGCTGTCTACGCCGCAGGATATTCACACCGGAGCCAGCCCGACGTTTGCCGACATCACGCTGGGGGCGGGAAGCATTGATCCGACGGAGCTATCGCCTGTGCTGGCGGGAAACGTTTTCACCGTTGACGATCTGCTTCTGCTCGGCCCTGGCTGTCCAATCGGTGCGACGTTCTGGCGGTCATTGCGCGGGCAGGAGGCGACCATCTCCGGCGCGTTCCACCTGGCGGCGGGGAGGTGGGCGGGGACGCGGGCGCTGATGGTAGAGGAGGCGGCGACGAATATTGTCACCAATCCAGTGGCCGCCAAGAGTCGCAACGGCTACGACTCGGCGTGGGGTGATATAATTGTGCGCTCAACGGAAAAGTCGCTATTTGGCCCCGCATCTGTGAAATGGACATGGGATGGCGTTGGCGGTGGAGGTTGTAAATACAACTTGGCCGGTTACTCCGCCAACACTGATTACGTTGCAAGTGTGTATGTATGGATACCAGACATCCAGACTGGTGATGTCAAATTCACAATATTTGGTGACGGATGGGTTTCGCTGGGAAAAACACTAATCACTGACCGAAACCGATGGGTCAGAGCAGTAGTCACGTTCAATACTGGCACAAACTCAGTCGTCAGGCCAACGGTGTACATCAATAGCCCATCCGCAAGTTTGTTTTTTTACGTGGACGGACTGAATGTCGTAGCTGGTAGTATAGCTACGTCACACATTGACGGCGACCTCGGCCCCGGCTACTCCTGGTCAGGTACACCACACGCCAGCGAATCCACACGCGCCGCAACCGAAGTCAATCTTGACGATTACGCCGACCTCATCAGCGAAAATGATACTTGGTCATTGTCGCTGTGGTGGCAACCGCAATACGACGCCGATGACGACTGGCCCGACGCGGCGTATTTGTTCGATACTCGCGGCGCAAGTGACAACCACCGCGTCATCCTGGAGTTCGATGATGACGACGACAAATACAACGTCTATGTCAATGGCGCGTGGCGATTCCAATCGTCTGCGCAGACATTCCAGGCCGGTGAGTGGCAGCACGTCGTGCTGACATTCGATTTCGGCAATGATGAGTACACACTGAGCGTAAACGGCGTACAGGACGGGACAGACACAACCAGCCTGACTGCCCCAACGCTGACGGAAATGAACCTCGGCAGCGACTACGCGGGCAACAATCACGCCAATGCCGCATATGCCGAGTTTGCATTGTTTGACCGAGTGCTTACATCGCAAGAGATTGCGGCTCTATACTTACGCAACGAACCGCTCAACGACCCAGGCGCAATCATCGCGCCGGTGGACAATCTCGGCCCGTCGGCCGGGCGTTGGACCATCGGCATAAGCGCCGGCAGTACCAACAGCACAACGTATGTTGAGGTCGCTCCAAATGGGACGGGGCGGTTCGGGTTTGGGCAATGGGTCAGTGGCATTATGCAATTCGAGGTCGTGATGTCACCGTCTAATTCCGCGCAGACTGCTTATGCGCGACTGGCGTGGAATGATTCAGGAACGTGGCGCGAAGTGCCGAACTCTGAGGTATCACTGACCGGCACGACCACGGGCACGATAGTCAGGAGCGGGCCGATCTTTCTGTCACCCGGCGAGCGGGAATATAGAATCGAGGCCAGGAGCAGCGATGCAGGCGCATATGCGCGTATCAACGCGGCTGCCCTGGTATTGACACAAGGAGGCTTAGATGAGATATAGCAAACCGGACTTCGTACCGCGTTTAGCTGACGCGGGGTTGGACGATGTAATTCTGACGGCATTCAACGACACCATCACGTCCGAGGCGTTGGTAGAGATTGTAAATGCCTCTACCGGCCTGGGGCTGTCCGAGGCTGATTTGCACTACTACATCAGCCAGCGCGGGGGATTGGGGCTGATAGTCACAGGTGGGTCACTGGCGTCCCAAATTGCCCGGCCGGATGCACCGACCGGGCTGGGACAGGACAAGGCAGCGGTGTGGTTCAGTGAACCGACAGGAGGCAAACTGACAATCCGGTGGTATGTCAACGGGGGATTAGTCTCGGAGGATACGCGAGATTGTGCCACCAATCGAGCAATGCCCAAATCTGCGCTGGAGTGCAAGGAGGGGGATGTGATTCAGGTGTGTGTAGTTGACGACAACGGTGTCGTCGGCTGGTGGGCGAGGATCGAGGTGGCGTGATTGTCCTGGAGACTGTTGAGAGGGTGGTGGTGCGGATGTCTGAATCGGATGATGTGTTACAGCAGGTATTGTTACAATTGCGTGAGCAGCAGATATTGCTGAGCAAGCTGACGTCGACGAACGGATTGATTCCCGATCTCGGCATCAAGTTGACGGACATTGCTACCGACCTGGCGGCGCTGCGCGAGAATGTTCACACAAACTCGGAGATGATGCGAGCAAACGCGAGCCGGCTTGCAAATTTGCCGTGCGCCGAGATGGCGGCCGATCTGGAGGTGCTCAAGTGCGGCCTGCGCAGCGGCCGGACGAACTGGGACCGCGTTACGACGGTCGGTCTGGGCGTGCTCCAGGCACTCGCCACAGCAGCGGTGCTGTATCTGGCAGGGATGAAATAGCTATCGTGTACACTAGTGAACTGTACAGCCTACTTTAACAATTCAGCCAGCGGCAGTTGCACTGCGTCGAGTGTCTTTTGTGTTGTCATTGTCATCTGCAAATATGTCAAGAAATGTTTTCTCTCGCTCTCAAAATGTCAATGGCGTCAGCCATCATACGCAACTGTTCAGCAGTGAATACTACACCCACGAAGGAATAACCACTGTCATTATCAACCGGCGCGTCAACTTTCGGGTGGATTGTAGAATCCTCACATTCAAGATCAATCGTCATTTTCATCATTCATTCTCCTGTTGAGTTCCAGGCGTTACTGTTCAGTTCTGCCGGTCACAACGGCGGTGAACAATTCTTATGCTCTTATGCAATTCGCAGGTAACTCACGATTCTGTCCAGTTGCCATTTTCGCGCGGCCTCCACGGCGACGTCAACGTCTCTGCCGGCAGCACGGGCGGCGTTCCGGATGGCCCAGGCGGCGTCCCTGGCCGCAGCCCAGGCGATGGGGCAGGCGTCTCTGGTGATGTCCCGGGCGGCGTCCCTGGTCGCGGCCCAGGTGGCGATCCTGCCGGCGGTCTGGGAGGCGCACGCCGCGGCCCAAGCGGCGTCCCTGGCGGCAGCCCAGGCGGCGATCCTGACGGTGGCCTGGGCAGCGCCCGCCGCGCCCTGGGCGGTGTACGCGGCGCCCAGGGCGGCGTTCCCGGCGGCGTCCCTGGCGGCAGTCAGTTCCTCGTCCGTGATCTCGCCTCGCAGCCAAGCTCGCTTGGCTGCGATGGCGGCGGATACACGAGGATCGTCTGAAAGATGTGCTACCCGCTCCGCAAAGTCGCAGGCCAGGGCGTGCATTTGCCGGTCGGCCAGAAACTCATTGTGCAACAACGCCCAGATCTTGTCCTCTGTCGAGATTTTCAGCGCCACGATGTCCCCGGCGCTGAGTGCCGGGCGACCGGCGAACAACTTCTCTATCCTCGCGGCGCTGTAACACGGCTCCCAGGCCAGTACCTGATCTATAGTAACCATTTTGTTCTCCTTTGTCGCGTTACTTGTATGAGCTGCTTATGGCAGCGTGGTCTTTTGCTCATTCAATACTCTCTCCCAAAACTCGATCTGGCACTCAGTGTGAGCCTCCCACCGCTTGAACCACTCTGCATTTGCAGGGTCTTTCTCACGTCTTCGACGGAGTTGTCGTACCTCTGCTTGCAATCGCTTCACGCGGCGAGCAATGGCGGCAGGCTCGTATTTTCGCCGCACATTGTCCAGTGCCGCCTCCGCTCGATGTTGCCAGTAATCGCGTTTAGCGGTGTTTTCATAAACCGATTGGCTTAGTCTGTCAACTCTGTCCAGATCGCGCCGATGGCGACGCTCTGAATGGTGGCCGACCAGGACAGGTTGTCCAAACGGTATTTGATCCAGTATACTGTCTCGCATAGCAGCATCTCGAGCGGCGCGTTCGCGTGCTCTGTCAGCGTAGTCACTGTACCGCTCCGCCGCCAACTCAGCTCGCTTTTGCATTCCACCGTACTCTGTCGCGATAACACCACACGCGGCTAACACTGCATCCTCTCGGTCTGGCCTCCACGCGGCGTGTAACACGCGCTGGCGTGGGGCCCAGCGGAAGCCGAGGCCAGTCAACGTTTGCCAGTCCTCATCTGGCAAACGTTCGCCATCGCCAACGTACACGCGGAGTTTGTCATCTTCAAGCGAATACGTTGCTTTCACCATTCACCTCCAGCAGCCCGGCGTAACCGGCCGAGCGACAGTGA
>CAYQTW010000145.1:0-7925 GCA_964420485.1 uncultured Anaerolineales bacterium | reverse complement strand
CAAGAGCGGAGAACTAGATGGTCTTGCCTTCCAGCAGGGCACGGGAACCGTGTCCCTACAATGGGGTAGGGGCGGGGTCTCCCCGCCCAACCACTGGCGTCCAGGCCGGCCGGTAAGCCGGGTTCTGTCGTGGGCGATCATCTATCTGCGACGACGGTTGCCCGCCGCCTCTAGCAGCCTACCCGGAGGTCGAAGGAGACGGGCCGCCTCCTCCCCCGCCGAAGCGGGGTGTCCCTCCTGCTTGGCCTTGCTCCCGGTGGGGGTTGCCTGGCCGCCGCTGTCACCAGCGACGCCGGTGGTCTCTTACACCACCTTTTCACCCTTACCTGGATTGTGGATTGCGGATTTTCGATTTTGGATTGGCAAACCAATCCGCAATCTGAAATCGTAAAATCCAAAATCCATCGGCGGTTTGTTTCTGTGGCCCTATCCATCGAGTTACCCCGCCTGGACGTTATCCAGCACCGTGCCCTGTGGAGCCCGGACTTTCCTCGCCCCGTCTCCGAGGCGCGACCGCCTGGCCGACCTGGACGCCAACTCTATGATAACACACCCCCAACGGCTGTCAAGGGGTGTAGGCAAAGCAGTCCACAAACATTCCTGTGGGAGTGTGCAGATAGGCAGTGTCCCCATCGTTGTTCCATACCGCCTCATTCGCCAGCCCCCAGTACAAGTCGGTCGAAGTGTCGCTGCCGCGTCCGCTGTGGATCAGCAATGTCGCCCCCGGCGCCAGCGTGACCGCGCCGAAAGTGTACAGATGTAACCCCTCATCCTTCAGCGTGTACCCGCTCAGGTCCACCGGCGCGTTCCCCTCGTTCGTCAGTTCGACCCACTCACCGTTGGGGTCCACCTGATCGTTGCCCGGCGCGTCATAGTGCATATCTGTGATGCGCACCGTCGCGTCCGCCGGCGCCCACAGGCCGCGCCCCGCCTCCCGCGCTTCTTGCTCCGCCTGCACAAAGGCGTCGGCGTAGCGCACGTTGGGCGGCAGCGTGTAGGTATTGGCGTATCCCTGGCGCACCAATTCTAGGTTCACGAATGTGTCGCCGGCCCAGACGTAAGCCAGTAAGCGGCCGTACCGGTCGGTCTCCTGTACGTCGGGCTCCAGCCACACCTCTTGGCCCTCCACCAGCGATTCGTTGAACACTTTGGCCTCGGCTGCGTAGAGTTGCCCGGTCTCGGGGGCATTGACGCCGATGTAGCGCACTCGCCGCCCGCCGGCCAACTCGATGGTGTCGCCGTCCACGACGAAAGCCACCTGCGCCGTCTCCCCCGTGCCGGTGGAGGTCGGCTCGCCGGGGCCGCAGGAGGCGAGTAGCGCGATCAACAGGAGACAGGTTAACGAACGCTTCACGCACCCGCCTCCTGTTGCCCAAAGCGCCGCCGCAGTTCGCCGGCCGCCAGGTCGCCGGCCGCCTCGACCACTTTGCCCAGGATGGGATTGACCAGCAGCGCGGTCACGCTGCCGGCGATGGAGGGCAGGTGCTCGACGAACCAATCTCGCACCCGCTCCATCGCGCTCAGGTCGGGCTTCTCGGCTGTGGCCGCCTTCTCTAGCGCCTTCACCTGCGCCTGTGCCTCGTCCGCCAGTGCGGGCGGGGCCTCGGCCGCCACGCGCCCGCGCAAGCCGGCGAACAAATCGCGCAGCGCCTCCAGGTCCGCCGCCGCCACCCCTCCCGTTTCCCAATGTTCAATGAGGATATTGCCCTTGCCGGTGTGCGCCGGCCCACTCACCGACCCGATGTGGGTCTCAAGAGTATCGCCCGCACCTTGTTTAGTCATCGTCCCTCCTCAACCTTAACCTCAACCTAATACCCAACGGTAAACTCTTTCGTGCTCTGCACTTTATCATCAATCAAGAGCGTCACACTGTAGCGTCCGTTGGGGAGCGTCGGCACGCTCTCGTCGTAGTAGACTGCCCAGCGCTCACCCTCTGTCCCGTCGGCCTCCACGTTCCAGAATCCCCCCGTCCGCGCCACCTCTTCGTCGTTGCGCGTCCACACAACCGCCCACCGCAGCCCATCTCTCATCCCCACATAGTTGAAAAAAGCGTAAACCACCTTGGTATTCCAATCAAAGCGATTGCCCTCCGGCGCTTTGAGGATTGGCTGGCCGTCGGATTGCACGCCCTGGGCAAGAGTAATGTCGCCGAAGGTAGGGGACACCGTTCCGGTGATGGTGAACATCACTTGCTGTGGCTCTTGCCCGCTCATGCCTATTGTAACTCTATATTTCCCACCGGGCAGCGGCAGACCACCTTCCCGGTAATAGTCAAACTGGCTACTCCCGTCACTCACGCCCGCCCACTCCTCGAAACTCTGATACACCTCGCGCCCACTACGATAGATGGTGCGGGTGATGGATTGGCCCGGACACATATTCTGGTAGTCGTAGGCGACATAGATGATGGGAATACCGGCCTCGAACTCGGTGCGGCCGGTTTCCGTGGGCACGTTAGAGACCCGCACGTTGCTCACCTGCGGGTTGCCTGCCAGCACATCAAAGATACGATTTGCCATCGGCTGACCGTCCACCAAGAAGGTCAACTCGTACTGACCGGCTGCGAAAGGGCCACCATCCGGCAAGGCCACGCGCACTGTACTGCTGGTACACTCCGTGTCCCAGACTAGAGATGACTGCGCGGCGGCAATGCGGCCGGCCTGGGTCAACTGCCAGCCCCAGCGGGCGTCGGCCGGCAGAGGCTCTGGAACGATGAACTGGGCCACGATCTCGGTCGTGCCGGTGCAAAAGACCTTGGCTGATAGCGCCAGGTCTCCTGTGTCACTCCACCCGGCCCCCACGTCTATTCTCACCTCTAACGTAGGTGAGGGGGGAGGTGGGGTGTGGCTCGGCATGGGCGTAGGCGTGAGGTCAGGCAGGGGGCCAGCCGCGCGATCCGCCAGGAGCACCCAGGCAAAGCTGATCAGCACCAGTACTGCCGCCCCCACCAGCGCCCAGCCCAGGGGTAGGAGTAGCGTTCGCTTTTCCTCGCGCTCTAGCCGGGAGTCGATCAACTGCCCACGGGCCAACGGTTGCAACGACGTGTCGGGATAGACGTCCGTAGCGTCGTACAGAGTGTTGGCCAGGAAGCGCATCCAGGCTCGCAGTTGGCTGCGCTCGCCCACATCGGCGGTCACCGCCCCGGCCCGCTGCGCGTCGGCGATGAAGGAACTCGCGTCTTGCAGAAATTCCTCTCCCGTCTCGCCTTTCTCCTTGCGGGCAAGCAACGCCAGGTATCGTTCTTGTAACGTGTCGAAAAGGTCACTCATAACAAACCCCCTATCATCAGCGCGTACAACCGCTGCACTTTTTCAACCACCCGGCGCAACTCTCGGTCGGCGAGACTGAGATAGCAATCGCAGGCCCGATCGAGTTCGTCGGCCAAGTCAACCAATCCCTCGGTGTTGCATCTTTGCTCCTTTAGCCTGTCCTCCACTTCGCGCTGCAGCGAACCGATGCGTACGCCCCAGTCCGGCCGGGAGGCCACAGATCCCTGGCGGTGAATGGAGGTTCGGATATACTCTACGCTGCTCTCGAAATCCATCAGCCGATCTACTTCGGTCTGACAGACGCGCCAGCCGCGCAACAACGCCCTCCACTCTGCCGGCTCCACTTTCGCGCGGCTGAGGATACGCAGGTTGGCGTGGAAAGGGGAAAAGGCAGTGAGCATTTCGTGCAAGATGTGGTGCAACTCTTTCCACTCCCCCAGTTGGGCCTGGAGGGCAGATAATTGTTGGAGCGCCTCCAAGAGTTGTGTGCGCGTTTCCTCGTCAGCGGAGAGCGCGCGTCGCAGTGCGTCCGCGGCCCGCGTGGCTGTCAATTCCACTTTCTCGATGTGAATGATGTCGCCCCGGCCGGTATGCATTGCGCCAGCAACATCACCCATTTGTGCCTGATAGTCATTCCCACCAAAAGGTTGTTCCGTTTCGCTCATCCGCCCTCCTCGTCAACGGTATCTCCCCTGCAGTACAATTGGTAACCGTTCAGGGGGTACTGGGTTTACCTTCCCGGAAGCTCCAACGGAACAAGTTTTGCAAAGATATGAGTCGTCCGGCAAGTTTGGGTTCACCAGGCAGCCAAATTTCAGCTTCCGGGAAGGTGGCCTGAACGCTTAGTACAATTATAGCCAGATACACAGGCTTTACAAATCGGCCAACTTGTTGTAAAATGACACCCGACTAGAATTCTAATAACTGGAGGGATCAAGCATTGGCTAATAAACAATCGGCAATCAAACGGTTGCGCAGTGCAAAACGCAGGCGTCAGCATAACCAGATATACCGTGGACGGGCCCGTACCGCCGTCAAGAAGGCTCGGCTCCTGATTGACAAGGGCCACATTAAAGATGCCCGTGAGGCCGTGCACGTGGCGGTCAGTGCGCTGGATAAGGCGGCCGAGAAGGGCATCATTCACAAGAACAACGCCGCCCGGCGCAAATCACGCTTGATGCGGCAGTTGAACCAGATCGAGCACGCCTTCTAGCCGACTGGGGAGGGATCGTGATTCAATCGTGAGAGCACCGTTGTGTTGTGCAACGGCACTTTTTTGTTGCAGGGCCATATCGTGCGTTTTCCACGTTTCGCACTTGGACTACAATGTCCAAGCGGATGAACACTAATCAGGCAACATTGGATAGACTGCTCGACTCATCTTCTTCTAATGGAGCAGTTACATTGCGAATACTTGAGCTTGCTGCCCTCGCACTGGATAAACGATTACGTATTGAATTTGTCTGATTTAACATAAATTTACGGAGGTGCAACAATGCAGATCGGTAATTTCGAGTTCCCCGATGGCCTGTACTATGACAAACTTCATAGTTGGGCTAAAGCGGAAGGAGACGTCATCACACAGGGCCTGACTGAGTTCGGCCAAGCGATCGCTCAAGAGATCGTTTTCGTTGAAGCCCCCCGCGCCGGGCGGGATGTCGAGCAGGGACAGACCTTTATGTCCATGGAATCGGGCAAGTGGGTGGGCCGCATCGCCGCCCTTGCCTCCGGCAAGATCACCGAGGTCAACGAGGAACTGGAATGGGAACCCGCGTTGGTCAACGAGTCCCCCTTCGACGAGGGCTGGCTGGTAAAGATCAAGATGGCCGACCCCGCCGAACTGGACAGCCTGATGAAGGCCGGTTCCCCAGAGTTAAAAGCCTTCATCGAGGAAGAGGCAGAAAAGTACAAGGACATTCTGGGCTAACAAAGCAGTTACGCCTGCACAAGGACACGTCACTCTAGCAATGGGCAGCCTCTCTCGTGTTGGAGCGGCTGCTCATTGCTAACTGGCCCCCAATCTAATTTGACAATGGCATATTCGCATCGCACGGCGGTTAAAACCGCGTGCTACACCTGCAAAGTCGCCCTTCGGCGACTGGGACAGTCCACGCAGGTGGACTTTGCAGTAGTTGCCCGCGAATTTATTCGCCGGGCTTTTAATGTGCCATTGTCAATCTAAACACACAGGAGAAATTCATCAATGAAACTCTACCGTCTTGGCACCGTATCCTGGCAGGATTCGCAACTTTTGTACCACTCCTTGCCCCGCGTGGGCCGCGAGGGGGTGATTCTTTGCTCCCCCGCCACGACCTACGTCTGCATCGGCTACTTTCAGGACGCCCAGCAGGAGGTGGACTTGGAATTCTGCCGTGAAAATAACATCCCCGTCTTCCGGCGCGAGGTTGGCGGCGGCGCGACCTACCTGGATGGCGAACAACTCTTTTTCCAGTTGGTCATCCACCGCGACAATCCGCTCGTCCCCGCCGGCAAAATCGCCTTTTACAAAAAGTTCCTGCAAGCGCCTATCGAGTCCTACCGCGCACTGGGCATCCCGGCCGAGTACCGGGAGGTCAACGACATCGTCGCCAATCAGCGCAAGGTCTCCGGCTGCGGAGCAGCAGAAATTGGCGATTACTACGTCCTGGTCGGCAACCTGATCGTAGATTTCAACTACGAGATGATGGCCCGCGTGCTGAAGGTGCCCGATGCCAAGTTCCGCGACAAAATCTACAAGACAATCTATGAAAACCTCTCGACCATCAAGCGGGAGATTGACCCCGTCCCGTCGCGCGAAGAGTTGTGGTCGCTGATGACCGCCAAGTTCATTGAGATGTTGGGGCCGATGGATGTGGTGACGACGGTGGATGCAGAATGGCGCGCCAAGACGGACGAACTGGCGGCCCGTTTCGTCACCGATGAGTGGCTCTACCAGAAAAGGCGACCCCGTGCTGGTCGAGAGATCAAAGTCCGTGCCGGTGTGCACGTGCGGCAAAAGATGCACAAAGCGCCGGGCGGTCTCATCCGCGCCACGACTGAGGTGCAGGACGACGTCATCACCGCTGTCTCCCTCTCTGGCGACTTTTTCTTCTTCCCGGAAGAGAAACTGGCCGACCTGGAAATGGCGTTGGTAAGGGCGCGAGTGGAGGAAGCAGAGCAAGTCATCGCCCGCTTCTATGAGGAGCACGGCATCGAGAGCCCGGGGGTAACACCGGCAGATTTTGCGCTGGTGGTGGGGTAGGTATTGGAATTCGCAATTCGCAATTCGCAATTCGCCTTCTACCCTGGCTGCCTGGTGCTCCAGCGTATGCCCGAATACGAGGCCTCCACCCACGCCGTCCTGCGGGTGCTGGGGATCGAGTTAGAAATCGTCCAGCAGGCCGCCTGCTGCGGCTCACCCGTCGTCGAATCCTTCACCGCCGATTGGCTCTATCTGGCTGCCTACAACCTGGCGCTGGTGGAACACATGGAGCACGAGACAGTCGTCACCGTGTGCGGCGGCTGCACCAACACCCTCACCCGCGCCGCCCGCGCCCTGCAAGACCCCGACGTGCGCGCCGAGGCGAACCGCCGCCTGGAACCGCTCGGCCTCTCCGTCACCGGGCAGGTGGAGGTGAAACACCTGGTGCGCCTGCTGGCCGAGCGGGAGGAGGAGGTGCGAGCGCGCATCGTGCGCCCGCTCTCCATCCGCATGGCCCTCACCAACCCATGCCAGGTCTTTCGCCCCGGCGACGTGATGGGCTTTGACGACCCAATGGAGCCCCAGAGCCTGCGCCGCCTGGTCGAACTGACCGGCGCGGAGGTAGTCGAGTATGGCGGCGAGGACGAGTGCTGCGGCGCGACGCTCTACCTGGCCGACCCTGACCTGTCGCTGGCGGCAGGGCGGCGCAAACTGGAGGCGACACGAGAGGCTGACTTCCTGCTCCATGCCTGCGGCAACTGCCAGTTGCTACTGCGCCGCTTTCAACGCCTGATCGTCCGTGACGAACGAGGTTTGCGCAAGCAGGCGCTGCTCCTGCCGCAACTGATGGGGCTGGCAATGGGGCTGGCGCCAGAGACATTGGGCATCAACGGCCGGCTGGCGTGGGACGTGCTGGGCGACGGCTGAGGCAGGCATGGGAAAAACAAAGAATGGGAAATAAGCGCGTCGCGGAAGTAGAGGCCGCAGGCTGCTTTCACTGCGGCTCTTGCGTAAAAGTCTGCCCGGTGGAGAAAGTGGGTGGCCACGCCATCGTCACTTTCCTGGCCGACCCCGACGCCACCGATTACTCGGTATGGCTGTGCACCTCCTGCTGGCGTTGCCAGGAGGTCTGTCCGGCCGGAGTGGACATCCACAACCTGGTGATGGAGCAACGCCGCCGTGAGCAGGCCCCGGCCGGGTATCAATCCTCTTTCACAAATATCCTGGCGTGTGGCCTGGCGCTGGAGGTTCCGCAGGAGGAACTCGATCAAGTGCGCGCCGCCTGGGAACTGGAACCGGTCAGGCTGCCGCCGCCCGGCCTGGCCCGGCATCTTTTGCGTGGCGACGAATGACAGTTTCCCCCTTTTGACTTTTCCCCATCTGTGAGTACAATAAGGAATGAGAATTAATTAACTGTCCCACTTGGCGGAGCATTGAAATGCCCCGCTGATACGAAAAACCTGTTGAAACAGGTT
>CAYQTW010000144.1:0-7975 GCA_964420485.1 uncultured Anaerolineales bacterium | reverse complement strand
TTAATCGTGTCGAATCTGGCTCACAAAACTCTGGCGGAAACCTGGCAGGTCTTTCAATCCTTAACTTGATGATATTGGTAGTATACTGACCAACGTGTGGGCAGGAAAGGAACTTGCCCGATTCTCGGAGCCATCTGGTGCACATTCTATCGGGTGGCTTGCTTGTTGCCAGGCCAGCAATTCCTGTTATGACCTTCCCGGAAGCTCCAAATTCAGTCGCACCAGGCGAAACTGGTCGAATCATAGCCCAATTTGACAGAGAAGCATCGTTATATAGCTTCCGGGAAGGTATGTTAGCCACCCAAAACGGGAATTGCTGTTGCCAGGTACTCTCAATCTCAGGAGGAAGTATATCATGATACGCCGAATTTGGACAATGGCTTTGTTCACCACACCGGTCTTGTTTGTGGCCGGTGAAAGTACCCCGGTTTTGGCCCAAGGGAAGCAGCCACCAAATGAATCCCAGAGCCTGATAATCTTTACTCGTTATCCGGCTCAGGAAGCAACGGCGTGAAATCCGCGCCTGAGCGGAGATAGGAGTCGACCGGGAGGAAGTGTCCATGATCGACGTCACCAATCTGACCAAGTCATACGGTCCCATCAAGGCATTGCGTGGAATCACCTTCCACATCGCACCAGGGGAAATCGTTGGGCTGCTCGGTCCTAACGGCGCCGGCAAGACGACCACCATGCAAATCCTGACCGGTTACTTGCAGCCCGATGAGGGCTTCGCCTATATCAACGGCCTGGACGTGCTGGAACACACCCGCGAGGTGCAGGCACAGATCGGCTATTTGCCGGAGAGCGCCCCCCTGTACCCGGAACTCTCGGTCCAGGCCTACCTCAAGATGATGGCCGAACTGCGCCAAATCCCGCAGGACGAACAACTGGCCCGCATCTCAGAGGCCGTCTATGCCACCGGCCTGGCCAACCACCTGGCCCGGCCCATCGGTCAACTGAGCAAGGGGTTCTGCCAGCGCGTGGGGCTGGCGCAGGCGCTCATTCACCGTCCACAGCTCCTGATCCTGGACGAGCCAACCATCGGGTTAGACCCCACCCAGGTCGTGGATATCCGCCACCTGATCCGTCGCCTGGCAAGGCACAGTACCATCCTATTTTCCACACACATCCTCTCCGAGGTCGAAGCACTCTGCGACCGGGTTATTATCGTGATGAACGGCCAGATCAGGGCCGATGCGCAGATTTCAGAGCTGGCCGCCACTTCCGACGCGATCCTGGTGCTGGAAGACACACCGGCAGGCATAGATCGCGCGTTGGGCCGGTTGAGCGGCGTCCGAGACGTCGAACGGATGGATGTTCCCGACGGCTATCCAGCCTATCGCATCCTGGCCGATGAAGCCAACAGAGTCGATCTCTGTCCGGCGATCTACAACCTGGCGCGGGAAGAGGGTTGGCCACTGCGCGAATTGCGCCGGGACGTCCGCACGTTGGAGATGGTTTTCAATGAGCTGGCCACAGCCCGGCCAGTACTGAACGAGGTGGCACAGTGAGAACGATACTTTCTATCACGCGCAAGGAACTGGCTGGTTACTTCGGCTCGCCAATGGCCCTCATCTTCGTGGGCGCGTTTCTGGCGGCCACACTGTTTGCGTTCTTCTGGGTGGATACGTTCTTCGCCCGAGGCATAGCCGATCTGCGCCCCCTCTTCCGCTGGATGCCGGTGTTGATGATCTTCTTGGTCGCGGCGCTGACGATGCGCCAGTGGAGCGAGGAGCAGCGCGCCGGCACGCTGGAGGTACTGCTCACGCTGCCCGTCTCCCCGATCCGTTTAGTAGTGGCCAAGTTCCTGGCGGTGATGACCCTGGTCGCTGTCGCCCTGGCAGCGACCATCTTCCTGCCTGTTACCGTCGAGACGCTGGGAGACCTGGACTGGGGGCCAGTCATCGGCGGCTACCTGGCCACCGTCCTGCTGGCGGCAGCCTACGCAACCATCGGCCTTTTCGTTTCATCCCGCACCGACAACCAGATCGTCGCCCTTCTTTTGACCGTGCTGCTCTGTGGCCTATTCTACCTGGTTGGCTCCGCTGGCGTGACCGACTTTGTTGGCGATGCCGTCAGCGAGATCCTGCGCGCTATCGGATCGGGCAGCCGTTTCGAGTCCATCCAGCGCGGTGTGGTGGATTTGCGCGACCTGCTCTACTATCTCTCGCTGACGGGCGTGTTCCTGACACTCAATGTCCTTTCGCTCGACAGCAAAAGATGGAGTACCGGGAAACGCACATTGCCTCACCGGCGTGCGATCACACTCACCTCAATCCTGGTAGTGCTGAACCTGGTGTTGCTCAATGTTTGGGTCTTCCCCCTACGCGGGCTGCGCCTGGATCTCACCGAACAACGGGAATACAGCCTCTCGCAGACCACTCGCGATCTGCTGGGCAACCTGCAGGAACCACTGCTGATCCGGGGCTACTTCAGCGAGAAGACTCACCCGCTCCTGGCCCCGCTGGTCCCACGCATCCGCGACATGCTGCGAGAGTACCAGATGGCGTCAGGCGGCAAGATACAGTTAGAGATGGTCGACCCGGCCAAAGATCCCGAGAAGGAGGCCGAGGCCAATCAGACCTATGGTATTCGTCCGTCGCCATTCCAGGTGGCCGGACGGTATGAGACCTCGATCGTCAATGCCTACTTCGACATCCTGGTCCGCTACGGCGACCAGAACGTGGTGCTCAACTTTCGCGACTTGATCGAGGTCGAATATGGCCGTGACAGCATAGATGTGCACCTACGCAACCTGGAATATGACCTGACCAGCGCCATCAAGAAAGTGGTCTACGGCTTCCAGAGTGTGGACATGGTGTTGGCGGCGCTGGACGAGCCGGCTGAATTGACGGTTTACCTTACCCCTAACACGCTGCCGGAGTGGCTGGCCGACGTCCCGGATACCATCGAGAAGGTAGCGCAGGAGATCGCTGGCGAAACCCAGGGCAAGTTCACGTACACCGTGATTGACCCCGACGCGTCCGATAGCCCCGTCACGCGCCAGGAGTTGTACGATCTCTATGGATTGCAGCCTTTCGCCGTCTCGCTCTTTTCCGGTGAGACCTACTATCTGAACATGGTCCTCCAGGTCGGTGATCAGGCGCAGGTGATCTATCCCTCTGGCGAACTGAGCGAGGCCGACGTGCGCTCGGCCATCGAAGCGGCCCTCAAGCGACTTTCCCCTGGCTTCCTCAAAGTGGTGGGCCTGTGGACACCCCCACCGCAGCCGACGCAGGACATTTACGGACAGATGCAGCAGCCCCTTTCCAGTTGGCAGCAGCTCAGTGAGGCTCTGCGCCAGGAGTACGAGGTCCGCACCGTAGATCTGAGCACCGGACAGGTGCCGGCAGATATAGATGTGCTGGTGGTCATCGCGCCCCAGGGGATGAGCGACAAAGAGCGCTTCTCCGTTGACCAGTACCTCATGCGCGGCGGGTCGGTAGTGGCAGCGGCCGGGAACTATGGCATCACGCTCGACCAGCTCGCCGGCAGTCTGGCTCTCAGACCTCTTGAAGACGGCCTGCGTGAGATGTTGTCCGATTACGGCATCCAGGTCGAGCAGTTGCTGGTGATGGACCCGCAGAACGAGCCATTCCCCGTGCCGGTCACCCGACAAGTGGGCGGTTTCCAGGTACAGGAGATCCGGGCGATTGATTATCCCTTCTTCGTGGATGTGCGGTCCGATAGAATGGCATCCGATAGTTCTATTGTCTCGAACCTGCCCGCCGTGACACTCAACTGGGCCTCGCCGATCACGATTGACGAGGAGAAGAACACAGATCGCCAGGTCACGACGCTGCTGCAATCCAGCCCTGCGTCTTGGACGCGAGCCGATACCGACATCCAGCCCAACTTGGACCTCTACCCAGATCTGGGTTTTCCTGCGGGGGACGAGAAGCAGTCCTACACGCTGGCCGTTTCCGTCCAGGGCGTCTTCGAGAGCGCCTTCAAGGATAAGCCCTCTCCGTTCACCGAGACCGTGACCGTGACCGGGACAGAAACGATTCAAGGACCTATCCCATCAGTCATTGAGGCGTCGCCGGAAACGGCCCGACTGGTCGTCATTGGCAGTGCCGAGTTCGTGGATGACACCATCTTCAACATCTCCTCTCGTCTGATGCAGGACCGCTACCTCAATAGCCTGAAATTGATGCAAAACGCGGTGGCCTGGTCTACAGAGGACCTGGACCTGCTCAACATCCGAGCACGCGGGACCTATGCGCGGGTGCTTGCCCCGATGACGGAGCGCGAGCAGTCCTTCTGGGAGGGCGCGAACTATGTCGTCGCCTTGTTGGGGTTGATCGTCATCGGCATCGTGTGGAACGCCCGGCGCAAAAGCGAGCAACCTATGCAATTGACGAATAGCGAATCGGCGAATGGCGAATAGCGAATCACGTAGGGGAGGAACGATGAAACGACACAACCAGATCTTGGCGGGTGTTTTAGTGATCCAAATCGCCCTCAGTGTCTTCGCCTTCTGGCCAAGGTCAACGGCCTCCGGCGGAGGGGAGCCGCTTTTCCCTAACTTGGAGGCCAGTACCATCGTCGCACTGACCATCACAGATACCGACGGCAACACCATCGCGCTGAAGAAAACCGGCCCGGAGAGCGAGGATGAGCCCGCCTCCTGGGCCTTGCCCGAAGCAGATGACTATCCTGCGCAAGCGGACAAGATTACGCCGGTGCTGGAGAAAATCGTAGGTCTCACCACCGGCCGATTGGTGACACGCACTGACGCCAGTCACAAGCGACTCCAGGTGGCCGTAGATGATTTCGTGCGGCGCGTTGATCTTGAGACGGCAGATGGGACGAAATACACTCTCTATCTGGGCTCCTCGCCCAGTTACGGCGCAACACACTTCCGCCTGGAAGGCCAGAGCGAGACCTACCTGACCAACGATATCTCTACCTGGGACATCAACGTGAGCGCTGCCTCGTGGATCAACACTTCGTACATGAGCCTCAACAGGGAGAAACCGACGCAGGTTACGTTGGAAAACGCCAACGGCACGTTTGTCTTCACCAAGGATGATGCAGGGGAGTGGGTACTGGCTGGCTTGAAGGCAGGCGAAGAACTTGCCTCCAGCGAGGTCAACACGATCATCAACAAGGTCACTTCTGTCGTCATGCTCAGGCCGCTGGGCAAGGACGAAGACGCAGCTTATGGAATGAATGATCCGCTTGCTACCGCCACGATAGAGACGGGCGACAAAACAGTGATGCTATTTGTAGGCGCACAAGACCCTGATGACAAGAGCCACGTGGTCAAGAGTTCCGAATCTCCTTACTACGTGCGCGTGGCGGAGTACAACGTCAAACCACTGATCGAGAATACGCGCGACGATTTCGTCCAGCCACCGCCCACGCCAACGCCGGAAGGAGATACGACAACGAATTCACAGTAGAATGGTTCTCGGTACAAAACGCTCGGAGCCCCCGTCTCGGGGGCATCCCATGCGACGAGCAGGCGCTTTTTACACGGTATTCTTGCCCGTGACGCCCCCGGGGACGGGGGCTAGGAGCACTGGAAAATAGTTTTGCACCACGAACTAGATAGTCTCCCCCTTGGGTGTTGTTGCTCTCGTCAGGCATACCCCCGCCAGACGCTAACCAACCAACTCCAACTAGCCAACTTCCCCACCCTGCGGTATAATTGATTGCACTTGGTTCCCCCTCTAATCCCCCCATAGGGGCGAGGTAGAGGCACCCTCCCCCCTGGGAGAGAGCAGTGGTGGGGGCCTATCAGATATACAATACAGAGGTAAAATTATGACTATTGGCAAACTCCAAGCCGGAGGTCTGATCCAGAATGACCACCTGGCCATGATCGGCATAATGGACATCCCGTCACACCCAGGTGTGGGCAGCATGCTCTTCTCCGAGTTGAGCGAGCAGGGAATCAACGTCGAACTAATCGTGCATTTGATTGATGTGGAGGAAAAGGATCACATCGTCCTGTGCGTGGGCCGGGATGACCTGAGCCAGGCGTTGGCGGTGGCCGAGGGCATACGGAAGCAGGTCGGAGGGAAAGCCGTCACCAGCGACCCCGAGGTGGCGTCGGTGAGCCTCTTTGGCCTGGATTTCCGCGAACAGCGCGGCGTCGCCAGCCACATGTGCAAGACGTTGGGTGACTGCAATATCAATATCCGCGCCATCAGCACTTCTCTCTCGACCATTACCTGTGTGATCGAGGCCCAGCACCTGGACAAAGCTGTCCACGCGCTGCGTGAAGCGTTCGCATTGCCCTGACGGAAACTTTATGAGCACATAACCTGTGGCGATCTCGGGGAGCAATTCACCGGGCAGCCAGGAGTTTTTGCCTCTCGAGGAGACAGTGCGCGGTTTCAAGATGATCATTGAAGGCAAGTTCGCGTGCAACTCTCCGATGGCTGGTGGGGTATCCCGTCAGGACACGCGCCCTTTCTGATGCAACGGCGCTCTGAGGCTCTGCCAACAGACCACGTATTGGTGTTGACCGCTGCCGCCGAAAAAGGCAACGATCTAGCGGTGTTGGAACACGTGCTGGATCAACACCATGCCCGAATGAGCCAGATTGCCCAGGAAGCCCACATCGAGTTTGCGCGGGCACAGATGGTCCTGGAGCGGGCGCTGCGCGAGACGGGGGGACTGGCCCCGCTGAGGACGATGTATTGTGATTGTCCGTAGCGTTGGCCATCTTTTTCAGCGTGCGCTATTTTGGGATTCGCGCGCGGACCGGGAACCTGGTTTCCCAACACGAGTAAGGAGGAATCAGAATGGACATCAAACACATTGCCATCATCGGCGCGGGCACGATGGGCCACGGCATCGCCCAGGTGTGCGCCACGACCGGCTACCACGTCACTCTCATTGACGTCGTGCCGGAGCAACTGGAGCGGGCGTTGGCTTCAATCCGCAAATCGGTGGAGAAACTGCACGGCAAAGGTCGCCTGAGCGACGAGCAGCGCGAGGCGGCGCTGACAAACGTCACCACTGCCTCCGAGGTCACCGCCGCTGCCGGGGCCGATTTCGTCGTCGAGGCGGTTGTCGAAAGCCTCAATATCAAAGAGCGGGTCTTTGCTGAACTGGACGAGTGCACCCGGCCGGAGGTCATCCTGTCCAGCAATACCTCGTCTATCTCGATCACCGAACTGGGGGCTGTCACTCGCCGGCCCGACAAGATCATCGGCATGCACTTTATGAACCCAGTGCCACTGATGAAATTGGTCGAGGTCATCCGCGGGCTGGTGACCTCCGACGAGACGACCAGTACTGTCATCACGCTGGCGGAGGAACTGGGCAAGACGCCGGTCGAGGCGCAGGACTATCCCGGTTTCATCTCTAACCGCATTCTCTGCCCGATGATCAACGAGGCGGTCTACGCGCTGATGGAGGGAGTGGGCACGCGGGAGGCGATTGACACGGTGATGAAACTGGGGATGAACCACCCGATGGGGCCGTTGACGCTGTGTGACCTGATCGGACTGGACATTGTGCTCAACGTGATGGAGGTGCTGCACGCTGGCCTGGGCGACGACAAGTACCGTCCCTGCCCGCTGCTCAAGCGCATGGTCGCGGCAGGTCACCTGGGGCGCAAGACGGGGCGAGGGTTCTACGAGTACAGGTAGAGAGGAACGATGCTGAACGGCAAAAAGAACACGTCCTGGGTAGTCAAGCCACTCGTGCCGTGGCACGTGCGCCGCAGGTTGCTGAGGGCTTTAGTTTCGGGGTATTCACTTGAACAGAGGGACTGTTTCGTTCTAACCAACCAACAAACCAATAACTCGGGAGGAAACTATGACCATTGACTACGACATCAAAGACCTGGACCTGGCCCCTGCCGGCCGCCTGCGCATCGAGTGGGCGGAGCGGGAGATGCCGGTACTGCGCCTCATCCGTGAACGCTTTGCCAAAGAAAAACCGCTGGCGGGTGTGCGCCTCTCCGCCTGCCTGCACGTCACCACCGAGACGGCCAATCTGGCCCACACGCTCC
>CAYQTW010000143.1:0-8016 GCA_964420485.1 uncultured Anaerolineales bacterium | reverse complement strand
GCTGGTGGGTGTCGGTGGCGACGTCGGCGTGTGCAAATAGACCAACATGGCCGGGGTGTACACGTCCAGCGCCTCGGCCAGGGCAGTCAGACGGCGCAGCGTACCGGCAGGGCGACCGGCGGAGGCGTACTCTTCGATCAGCGCCGGCATCACGTCAGTCACATCCTGCTGATCGAGCCCGTCCAGCCGCGCGCGGGCCCGCTCCAGATCACCGTCGGCCACGTAGGAGAGCGCCACCAGGCGGATCCAGTCCTGGCGATAGTCGGTGCGCAGTAGCGCCGGATACGTGCTGACGAGTTCGACGGGAGCGATGGCCCAGGTATACACCAGGCCCAACGCCAACCCGACCACCAGTCCAATGACAAGGGCTGCCCAGCGCGAGGACAGATGGCTCACGGCAGGCCCTCCAGGTACGGAATCAGTGTCGAGGTACTGGCGCCAAGCGCCCAGGCCAGGCGGGCCAGGTGGGTGATGTCCTCTGTACTGCCACCCGCCTCGACGAGATGCTCTGCCAGTTCGACCACGGGCGCGGCCGGTTCCTCCGGGTCGAGCAATTTTAATCGCTCACGGGCCTGCTCCAGGTCATCATCCACCTGGTAGGTAGTGGCGACCATCACGACATAGTCATCGCGGTAATCCTGGCGCAGGACGGCCGGCGTGGTGTTTGTGTATTGCACCGGCCAGAGCCACCAGCCGATGGCGAACCCCAGCGCCAGTCCCACCAGCACACCGATGACCGCCCGCCCGATCCATTTCCGCGCCCGCTTGCTCATTTGACCTCTCATACCAAAAACGCGGCGCTTGGGGGCGCGTACCCCGCCCGCAGACGCCGCGATATGGGCTTTTAGTTCGACCCTAATCAAGTCAGGTGCTGGCGGTGGGATTCGAACCCACATGAGGATAACACCTCAGCGGCTTTTGAGGCCGCCGCGTAAACCTGTTCCGCCACGCCAGCGCTTGCATAGTATAAATCAATTCGGCGAATCAGTCAAATCTCCTCTTCGCAGTCATTGTCCATTGTTCATCGGCTCATTGTTCACTCCGCCTCCTGACACAATCGGATACCTTCCAGCGCGTTTGGCTCCCCGGGGCTCATCTGGAGCACTGCGTCAAAGAGAGGATACGACTTTTCGCACTCGGCCATGTAAAAATAGGCCAGCCCCAGCGTATAGAGGTAATCAACCGCAGGCCCCTCGACCCACTCGGCCTCGAGTTCCGCTGTCACGCTTCCATCGGTCTCTAACAAAAGTGGCCCGGTGCCCAATGGATCGCCTGAGAGCACGTTTACGCCTTCGAACCAACCCATGTATATCTGATCATATCTCAGTCTGGGCAATCCTCTCAAGTCCACCGTGTACTTGGCCGTTCGCGTATCGAACGTCACCGTACCACGGGCATTGGCCCACGTCTCGTCGTCCTCCTGGGGTACCAATGTGGCCTGTAGCGTGTTTCGGCTGTTCGCCGATGCAGGTACAAAGTCACCGCGCATCACCACGTCCAGCGATGGCTCGGTGACATCGCTGCCCCGGTACTCAATGGTGACGTAGAACGCCCTGGCATTCTGCCGCGCCGCGACGAGTTCCAACTCGATGGCCGGTTCTAGATTTTTGATCGCCTCTTCATAGTTACGGCGGCTCCAGTAGGTAAAGGCCAGGTAGCCGAACGCCGGCCCGAAATTGGGATCCGCCTCTATCGCCCGCTCGAGATACGTCTCGGCTTGGTCGTAATCTCCGCTGTCATAGTACGCCCGCCCTAGTATGTAGTATGCCTCCGCATTGTTCGGGTCAATCTCGGTGGCGCGCTCGAAACTGCGCATCGCCGCGTCGAAATCGCCCAGCGCGGCATAGTTTTTCCCGACGGCAATGTGGATGTAGGCCAGGTTGGGGTGAATCTCTAGCGCGCGCTCGTAGGCCTCCATCGCTCCCCAATAGTTCCCCTGCATCTCTAGCACGTAACCATAGTTGCGGTGTACATCCACGTTGCGGTCATCCAACTGCAGGGCGGTCTGAGCGGCCTCTGTTGCCTCTGCCCAGCGCACGGCGTCGGCGTAAGCCTCGGCCAGGTAGGCGTACCCATCGGCGCAGGTGGGGTCAAGTTCGATGGCGTGCTTGCAGGCGTCAATCGCCTCCGGTACGTCACCGTCCCAGTCGTAGGCCATTCCCAGAATCGCCCACGCGCGCGTGTTCTCCGGCGCCATGCTGACCGCCTGTTTGGCGCACTGCACCGCCTCAATAGTCCGCCCTTCCAGGGCCAAGAGCCGCGCCAACGGGATGTACAAAAGCACGTCGTCGGGATCGAGCGCGATAGCCTGCTCGTAGGCGACGATGGCCTCCGCCAATCGGCCCTGCAAATACAACTCTTCCGCTTCGTCAGTGTACGAAAAGGCCGAGCGCGTGGGTGTGGGGGTGGGGACAAAGGGGACCTCGATCTCTTCCTGGTTGATGAGAATATAGACATAGATGCCAACACCGATCAGGAGCAGCAGAATTAACACGCGCACGGGGGACGAGCGGCGTTTTTTCTTTCGAAATGGTTCAATGTACATTTGGCACATCGCCTTTCGCAGGTGAGGATGTAGCATAATGATAGCATTTTTGCGGCTCAAGTCAAGGTTGCTCTGTTCGTGCGTTGTGGTAGAATAGCCGGAGTGAATTGCGAATAGCGAATGGCGAATAACGAATTTCATACGGGGAGGTATGTCGTGCACAATCTGATGGTCACCGGCGGGGCTGGCTTTATCGGCTCTAACTTTACCCGCTACGTGCTGGAAAAGTATCCTGATTACCACATTGTCGTCTACGATAAACTCACTTATGCCGGCAATCTGGACAATCTCAAGGACGTGGCGGAGCGGTTCGCCGGCCGCTACGCTTTCGTGCAGGGTGACATCTGCGATGCCGAGATGGTTCGAGAAACAATTCGCGCTCACGATGTAGATACCATCATCAATTTTGCGGCCGACACTCACGTTGACCGGTCCATTATGGACCCCGACGCTTTCATCAAGACTGACGTCTACGGCACTTTTGTGTTGCTGGAGGCAGCCCGTGAGTTGGGACTGGAGCGCTACCACCAGGTGTCCACCGACGAGGTATACGGCCACGTACCGGAGGGAGCATCCAAAGAGACCGACACCATCGCCCCGCGCAGCCCTTACGCCGCCAGTAAGGCCAGCGCCGACCTGATGGTCAACGCCTACCACGTCACTTATGGCCTGCCGGTCACAATCACCCGAGGCGCGAACAACGTCGGCCCCTACCAGTATCCCGAAAAGGTCGTGCCGCTCTTTGTCACCAACGCGATTGACGACCTGCCGCTACCCCTCTACGGCGACGGGTTGCAGATGCGCGATTATCAGTACGTGCTGGATCATTGCGAGGCGATTGACTTGGTGTTGCACAAAGGGGAAATCGGCAGCATTTACAACGTCGGCACCGGCACCGAGATGCGCAACATAAACATGACCCACCTGGTCCTCGAACTGCTGGGCAAGCCGGAGAGTCTGATCCAGCCAGTGCGCGACCGGCCCGGCCACGACCGTCGCTACGCGCTCGACGTGCTCAAAATCTGCCGCCTGGGCTGGGAGCCGGCCCACACCTGCGAGGAGGCCATCGAAAAGACGGTGCGCTGGTACGTCGAGAACGAGTGGTGGTGGCGGCCCATCAAGAGCGGGGAGCATTATCAGGAATATTACAAGCGGCAGTACGAGGGGCGGGAAGTCAATGAACAATGAGAGAATGAGAGTATCTGCTCAATAAAGTGGGGCAATGTAGCCGAGGTTTCCATACCTCGCGGGCATAACGCGCTATGGAAAGCGCGGCTACGTTAAAAGTGCCCCAGAATATTGAGATGATACGAATGAGATTTGTGACGTTCGCATATTGGGCTATTTGTGATACAATTTGGAGTGTTTAACGAGTATCTGGTTGAACATCGGGCGGGGAATTGCGGATATCTCTTTTGTTATCTGGCGTTAAACTCGCCTGTGCTTCATTGACAAATGAACAAATAAAGGAGAGTTCAAAATGGCTACAGTTGAAAAAACGGCCGAGTTCAATGCGTCCGTGGAAAAAGCGTTCAGTGTAATCGCCGACCTCGTTCGATGGCCCGAGTGGGTTCCTCCCTTGAGTGGCGTCTCCAACATATCCGGGTCGGGGATGGGAACTACCTATAATTGGGAATTTAAACTCGGCCCATTGCCCACGTTTAATGGCACGGGCGAGGTCACAAAGTTCATTCCCAACAAATGCTTCGAGGTACAAACTCGAGGCCTTCCCAGTACATGGCTGTTCAAGTTTTCTGACCGGGGCGATCAAACCATCATCAGCGCGAATATCGAATACGACATTCCCGGCGGCGGCATGGTGGTCGGATTGGTAACCAAGCAGATTGAACAAGGTCTCAATTTGCTGAAAGGGCTGCTCGAATCGTAAAAGACCGTGTCGCTTCTTTCCTTCTCAAGTCTGTCGCCCGGGCCTGCAAAGAGTTCGACCTGCTGGCCGAAGGCGATCGGGTAGCAGTGGCGGTCTCTGGTGGGAAGGACAGCCGCGCCCTGCTGGACTTGCTCCTGCGCCATCGAGAACACGTTCCGTTTCCCTACGAACTGATCGCCCTCCACATCGTCGGAACCACCGCCGGTTTCCCCAACCTGCGTCCGCAACTAGAGCCCTGGTTTCGGGGAGTGGGCGTTGAGTACCACTTTGCTCCGCTGGAACTGCCGCCGGGAGAGCCGCTGCCGCTCAATTGCTTCCGCTGCTCGTGGAACCGGCGCAAGGCGCTCTTCACCGCCGCGGTCGGGCTGGGCTGCGACAAACTGGCCTTGGGCCATCACGCCGACGACGCGGCCGCCACAACGCTCCTGAACCTGCTGTTCAACGGCAAACTGGAGACCATGGCCCCCCGCGTCGAGTTCTTTAACGGCGCTGTGACCGTTATTCGCCCCCTGATTTACATACCGGAGAAGGAACTGGCTCGTTATGCCCAGGCAGCCGGCTTCCCGGAAGACATCCCTTGCCCCCAGGGCCTGACATCCAGGCGGGCGCAGATAAAAACACTCTTGCGCCAGTTTGGCCGCGACCAGAAGCAAATCCGCACCAACCTGTGGCGCACCGCCCGCCGGGTGATGGGATTCTGAGTTGCTCCCCAACTCTACATCTCCCTTCACCACCAGCATTTCAAAGGGTAGCTCAGTCTCCCTAGGCTTGCAGGCTGGGCAGGCCCGCCAACCCCACCTTTCCAGCAATCCACTTGTGTAACTCGCACCAAAAACGCAAAAGCGCCGGGCAGCCCGCGCTCCACGCGCGCACCTCACCCGGCGCTCCGGTCCACTACGCTCGTCTTCAATTATTGCGGGGAACAGCCAGCGCCGCTGTAGAGACACATTCGATGTGCCTCTACAGATACACTATCCTGACGACACCGCATCTCAAACCATCAGACGGCAAGGACGCAGACGCGCACAGACTCTCGCAGACAGGAGTGGGAGTCTACGATGCTCTGCAAGTCTGCGTCCAGACCTAATTGTGGCGGCGCAGGAAAGCCGGAATTGACAGATCATCCTGGTCGAAAGCGGCCACGGGGAATTCTACCACGTCATTGAACATTGCCCGCGCTGAACGGGGGCGCGGTTCTGTGCTATCAAAGCCGGTGGCAATGACAGTGATGCGGATTTCGTCGCCCAGATTCTCGTCAATCACAGCCCCAAAGATAAGATTCACGTCCGGGTGCGCGGTCTGCTTGACGATTGAGGCCGCTTCGTTGACCTCGAACAGGCTCAAGTCCGGCCCGCCGGTGATGTTGAAGAGAATGCCGCGAGCGCCATCAATCGTAATGTCCAGAAGCCGGCTAGAGATGGCCTGCTGCGCTGCCTCAGCGGCCCGATTTTCGCCGCTGGCATGCCCGACCGCCATCAGGGCCGCGCCGCCCTCGGACATGATCGTCCGCACGTCGGCAAAGTCCAGGTTGATCAAACCAGGCACAGTGATCAGTTCCGAGATGCCCTGGATACCCTGGCGCAATACATCGTCGGCCAGGGAGAATGCACCCTGCAGGCTAACTCGCTTGTCGGTGATCTCTAATAACCGGTCGTTGGGGATCACGATCAGCGTGTCCACCGTCTCCTTGAGTTGTTCGATCCCCGTCCGGGCCGTCTCTGACCGCACCGCACCCTCCCATTCGAATGGACGGGTGACGACGCCGATGGTCAACGCCTCTATCTCCTTGGCGATGCGGGCGATGACCGGCGCGGCTCCGGTGCCGGTGCCGCCGCCCATGCCGGCGGTGATGAACACCATGTCAGAGCCCTGCAGAACTTCGTACAACTCGTCGGCCGACTCTTCCGCCGCCTTGCGGCCCGCTTCCGAGTCGCCACCCACACCCAGCCCGCGCGTCAGTTTATCGCCGATGCGCACCCGCTTGGGCGCGTCGGACAACATGAGCGCCTGGGCATCTGTGTTGACCGCGGCAAAGTCAACGCCGGTCAACCCCTCGGCGATCATACGGTTGACGGCGTTGCTGCCGCCGCCGCCCACGCCGATGACCCGGATTTGGGCGAAACTTTCCATCTGTGGTGACTTGTGCATTATTTCCTCCTTTTCCCACCCTACTGTGATACAAAAACGTAATACGTGATCAGCCGGGCAAAAAGACCCGTAGCCAATTGAGAAAGCGCGTTCCCACGCTCGGCCCGGCCTTGCGCAACCGGGGCCGTGTGTCCACCATCATTCCCCATCCTATCAGTCCTGCGCCTACTGCGTGGGCCGGGTTGGAAACCGAGTCCACCAGGCCGTGCAGTTCCTGGGGTGCTCCCACTCGCACCGGCAGCCCGAGAATGTCGCGCCCCAATTCCTTGATGCCGGGCAACTGCGCCGTGCCGCCGCACAGCACGACTCCGGCCGGCAGTAGCCCGTCGTACCCGGAGCGCTTGATCTCTTGCTGTATCATTGAGAGAATTTCCTCCGCTCGCGCTTCAATTATCTGTGCCAGTTTCCAGCGCGGCACCACTTGGGATGCCTCTCCGCCGAAGGGTGACATAGTAAACCGTTCATCGGGTAACACCTGAGAAGCGCAAGCGTGGCCGTATTGTATCTTTACCTGCTCGGCAGCGACCGGTGGCAACCGCAGACCGATGGAGATGTCCCCGGTGATGTACTCACCACCCACCCCCAGCGTGACCGTGTGCCACACTGTGCCATCAATGAAAATCGCAATGTCGGCAGTGCCGGCGCCGATGTCGGCCAGCACGACTCCCATCTCGCGCTCGGTGTCCGTCAGCACAGCGTCGCCAGCGGCTATACCCGCCAGAACCAGTTCATCCACCTCTACCCCCGCTCCCTCCACACACTTTACCAAATTCTGGATCGCGGAGCTGGAACCAGTGACAATGTGGGCCTCCACTTCCAGGCGGAAACCGTGCATACCGACCGGATCGCGTACACCGCTCTGCCCGTCCACTATGTAACCACGGGGGATTACGTGCACGACCTCCTGGCTGTGAGGTACTGCAATGGCGCGCGCGGCATCCAGTACCCGATCCACGTCCTCTAGTGTGATGCCCTGCTCGCGACGGGAAATGCCCACCACCCCGCGGCTGTTGAGCGAAGAGACGTGCGTGCCACTGATGCCCACATAAGCCCGTTCAATCTCGTACCCCGATGTACGCTCGGCTTGCTCGACCGAGGCCATGATGGCCGCTGTGGTGTCCGCCACGTTGACCACCACTCCCTTGCGGACCCCCCGCGATGGCACCAGGCCCACGCCGATCACGCGGAAGCATCCCTCATCGTCCGCCTCACTCACCAGGGTACACACCTTGCTGCTACCCACGTCAATACCGACAATAGTTCGTTCCACAGTCTCAATCCTCACCAGTCGTTCGTCAACGAGTAATAGGGTGCGTCAGGAAAGCGCACATCTACAAATTGGGGCGTCAAACCCCGCGCTTCCAGGTCGGCCGCCAGATACTCTAGCACCCGCAACCGTTCGGCCACCCCAGGCCCCTGCCCCACGATCACGGGC